>NZ_LT906436.1:2357500-2657500 GCF_900187225.1 Listeria monocytogenes | reverse complement strand
GATTTGTTTAACGCTTACGGCTTCACTCCTGAAAATGTGGCGGATCGCGTCGAAGCTGTAATTGCGAAAGCCGGTGTGCGCGTATGACATTCGTAGCGCCATCTTTACTTGCAGCTGATTATATGAATATGGCAAACTCCATTAAAGAAGCAGAAGATGCCGGAGCTGACTACCTTCATATCGATGTCATGGACGGACATTTTGTGCCGAATCTGACGTTTGGAATTGATATGGTGGAACAAATTGGCAAAACAGCAACTATTCCACTGGATGTCCACTTAATGCTCTCGAACCCAGAAAACTATATTGAAAAATTTGCCGCAGCTGGTGCACACATTATTTCCGTGCACATCGAAGCCGCACCGCACATCCACCGCGTCATTCAACAAATTAAAGCAGCGGGTTGTAAAGCGGGAGTCGTGCTTAATCCAGGAACTCCGGCGAGCGTGCTGGATGCCGTTTTAGCAGATGTAGATTTAGTTTTACAAATGACCGTAAATCCAGGTTTTGGTGGACAAGCTTTCATTGATTCTACCATCAAAAATATGCGCTATCTAGATAATTGGCGCCGAAAAAATCACGGTAGCTATGTTATCGAAGTAGACGGTGGCGTAAATGCCGAAACAGCAGAAAAATGTAAGCAAGCGGGCGTAGATATCCTCGTTGCTGGATCATATTTCTTTGGAGCAACAGATAAAGCAGCATGCATCCAAGGCTTAAAAAAATAAAACACCCAAAAAAACTAGGTTGCCCAAAAAGCGCCTAGTTTTTTTATATTATATAGTAGATATTTTTTTAATTGATACATCCCGCACTCTAGCTTATACTTAAATTAATACGACAACGAAAAGGAAGAGATACATGACACAACTAACATTTCGAAACGGTACAGAACAAGATACGAAGTTAATTCTTCGTTTTATTACAGAACTTGCAACGCATGAAGGGATTGAAAAAGATGTAGTAGCAACAGAATCTGGCTTACACAAAGCCCTTTTTCAAGAAAAATCAGCTGAAGTAATTATTGCTGAATACGAAGACGCGCCAGTTGGTTTCGCACTCTTTTTCCATAATTTTTCCACATTACTTGGCAAAAAAGGCTTATACCTAGAAGACCTGTACATCATTCCAGAAATGCGAGGTAAAGGCTTTGGAACACAGTTTTTCAGTTATTTATCCAAACTTGCCCTAGCACGAGATTGCGGTAGATTTGAGTGGTGGTGCCTAAATGAAAATAAATCAGGCATGGATTTTTACGAAAAAATTGGCGCAGAGAAAATGTCAGAATGGACCGTACATAGGCTCACTAAAGCCGAAATGGAAAAACTAAGCAACCTATAAAGGATGGGATTTAAATGAAATGGGATAAACTATTAAATGATAAACGTCGCCGCGAATCTGGTGTCACTCGCTCGAAAAACACCGACGTACGTAGCGCTTTCGAAAATGATTTTCAGCGTATCGTTATGAGTGCATCGTTTCGCCGTTTACAAGATAAAACCCAAGTATTCCCACTAGAAAAAAGCGATTTTGTTCGTACACGACTAACCCATTCAATGGAAGTAAGTACGATTGCAAAATCAATGGGGAACATGGTTACACACACGATCCAAGAAGAAAACTTAGACCAAGATTTCACAAAAGATCATGCGGAAAAAATTCCGGAAATCCTTGCTTGTGCAGGACTTTTACATGATATGGGGAATCCGCCGTTCGGTCATTTTGGTGAGGAAAGTATCCGTGAGTGGTTCCGCGATAATTTAGCAACAATCACTTACAAAAATAAAAGCCTTGCAGAAATCCTAACACCGCAAATGAAAGAAGACTTTTATTACTTTGAAGGTAACGCGCAAGTGCTTCGTGTAGTTTCCAAACTGCATTATCTTTTCGACCAGTACGGATTAAACCTAACATTTGCCACTTTAAATGCGGTTATCAAATACCCAGTTTCTTCTTTAAAAGTAAATAAAAAACAAATCAAAAGTAAAAAACTAGGCTATTTTTACGCCGATGAATCTCTTTTTAATGAAATAACAACTGCAACAGAAGCACTTGATAACCGTCATCCGCTCACTTATTTACTAGAAGTGGCAGACGATATCGCGTACCTAAATGCCGACCTAGAAGACGGTGTGAAAAAAGGCATCGTCAACATCACGCAAATCTTAAAAGGTTTTGAAGAAGTAGAAGAGCACAATAAAGTCACTGCCGCGTGCTATAACGAACTCAAGAAAAAAAGCGAGCGTTACGAAGGACAAGAAGAAAGTTTCATCGTACAACAATGGCTAGCATCGAATGTCCGCGGCCAACTAATCAATCGCTCACTCGAAGTGTTTTACGAGAACTACGACGCCATCATGGCAGGCACATTCAACGACTCGCTCATCGATGCTTCAAGCGCCGAACAACTCGTACAAATTTTACAAAGCCTATCATTCACGTACATTTACCAAGATAAAGGCATTGTTGAATCCGAAATCGCCGGCAACGAAATCATCTCCAAATTGCTCGAAACGTTCATCCCAGCTGTCATCTACTACGACAGCGAAACCCCAGAACGCCAAACAGCCAAAGATAAACGCCTACTAACCTTGATTTCCGACAACTACCTAGGCTGTTACCGCAAAAACGCAGAAGGCGAAAGCGAAACAATGAAACTTTACTTGCGATTACTTCTCGTAACAGACTTCATTTGCGGCATGACCGACAGCTACGCGAAAGATTTATATCAACGTTTGAATGGACTTAGTTAATTAACTAAATTTCAAGTAACACCTTGACATCTAAACCTCAAGGTGTTACTATATTCAAGGTGCCTCTACTATAAACAGAGGTCTGAAAATAAAACAGCGTTGTAGGTCGAACTTACAGCCATTTTATTTTACCGAAAAAATGAACCACCTGGATGTGTGGAACTACTAAATAAGGAAGGAGGAATTTATCCCATGCCTACAATTAACCAATTAGTACGCAAACCTCGTCAATCTAAAATTAAAAAATCTACATCACCTGCTTTGAACAAGGGCCTAAACAGTTTTAAAAGAGAATTAACAGACGTTAACTCTCCTCAAAAACGTGGCGTATGTACTCGTGTTGGTACCATGACTCCTAAAAAACCTAACTCGGCGCTTCGTAAATATGCCCGTGTACGTTTGAGTAATGGTATTGAAGTAACAGCTTACATTCCTGGTATTGGTCACAACTTACAAGAACATAGTGTTGTTCTTATTCGTGGTGGACGTGTAAAAGATTTACCAGGGGTACGTTATCATATCGTTCGTGGAGCGCTTGATACAGCTGGTGTTGAAAATAGAGGACAAAGCCGTTCTAAATACGGTACGAAAAAACCTAAAAAATAATACTTATAAAATATGAAAGGAGGATATCCGATGCCTCGTAAAGGTCCTGTTGCTAAACGTGACGTGTTACCAGATCCGATTTATAATTCGAAACTAGTAACTCGTTTAATTAATAAAATGATGGTTGACGGAAAACGTGGAAAGTCTCAAGCTATCCTATATTCCGCATTCGATATCATTGCACAAGAAACTGGTAAAGATCCGATGGAAGTATTTGAACA
The DNA here is from genome assembly GCF_900187225.1 of Listeria monocytogenes. Classification (GTDB taxonomy): domain Bacteria; phylum Bacillota; class Bacilli; order Lactobacillales; family Listeriaceae; genus Listeria; species Listeria monocytogenes. The sequence continues at coordinate 2,653,920 of NZ_LT906436.1, read as the reverse complement.
AGCTATGAAGAACATTATGCCTCTTCTTGAAGTTAAAGCTCGCCGTGTAGGTGGTGCTAACTATCAAGTACCTATCGAAGTACGTGCTGACCGTCGTTCTACTCTTGGTCTTCGTTGGTTAGTAAATTATGCTCGCCTTCGTGGAGAGAAAACAATGGAAGTACGTGTTGCTCGCGAAATCATGGATGCTGCCAATAATACTGGTGCTTCTGTTAAGAAACGCGAAGATACACACAAAATGGCTGATGCTAACAGAGCGTTCGCTCACTATCGTTGGTAAAAAAATCACTGACAAATTCCAGGCGTATTGCCTGAAAAATTGTTTTATGGAAGGAGAAATACAACATGGCTAGAGAGTTCTCCTTAGAAAAGACTCGTAATATTGGTATCATGGCCCACATTGATGCGGGTAAAACTACCACTACTGAACGTATCCTTTTCTATACAGGGCGTATTCACAAAATTGGTGAAACCCATGAAGGTGCTTCTCAAATGGACTGGATGGAGCAAGAGCAAGAACGTGGTATTACTATCACTTCTGCTGCGACAACAGCTCAATGGAAAGGCTACCGAGTAAACATTATCGATACACCAGGACACGTAGACTTCACAGTTGAAGTTGAACGTTCGCTTCGTGTACTTGATGGTGCTGTTGCGGTTCTAGATGCACAATCTGGTGTAGAACCACAAACAGAAACAGTTTGGCGTCAAGCTACTACTTACGGGGTTCCTCGTGTAGTATTCGTCAACAAAATGGACAAAATCGGCGCAGACTTCCTATATTCTGTAGGTACTTTGCATGAACGTTTGGCTGCCAACGCGCACCCAATCCAACTCCCAATCGGGGCCGAAGATACATTTGAAGGTATCATTGACTTAATCGAAATGAACGCGTTGTATTACGAAGATGATTTAGGAAATGATCCTCATATTAAAGAAATTCCAGCTGATCTGAAAGACTTAGCAGACGAATACCGCGGTAAATTAGTGGAAGCAGTTGCTGAACTTGACGAAGAGCTAATGATGAAATACCTAGAAGGCGAAGAAATTACAAAAGAAGAACTTAAAGCTGGTATCCGTAAAGGAACACTTAACGTTGAGTTCTATCCTGTAGTTTGTGGTACAGCATTCAAAAACAAAGGTGTTCAACCAATGTTAGATGCAGTACTTGATTACCTTCCAGCACCAACAGATGTTCCAGCTATTAACGGCGTATTGCCTGATGGAGAAGAAGCTGCTCGTCACGCTGATGATTCAGAACCATTCTCTTCCCTAGCATTCAAAGTTATGACTGACCCTTATGTTGGACGCTTAACTTTCTTCCGTGTTTATTCCGGTACTTTGAATTCCGGTTCATATGTACAAAACTCGACTAAAGGTAAACGTGAACGTGTTGGACGTATCCTTCAAATGCACGCTAATCACCGTGAAGAGATTTCGATCGTATACGCTGGTGACATCGCTGCTGCCGTAGGACTTAAAGATACAACTACTGGGGACACTTTATGTGATGAAAAAGAACAAATTATCTTAGAATCCATGGAATTCCCAGAACCAGTTATCCAAGTCGCTATCGAACCTAAATCGAAAGCTGACCAAGATAAAATGGGGCAAGCTCTTGCGAAACTAGCGGAAGAAGATCCAACTTTCCGTGCTGAAACTGACCAAGAAACTGGCCAAACTCTTATCTCCGGTATGGGTGAACTTCACCTTGACATCCTTGTTGACCGTATGAGACGTGAATTCCGCGTTGAAGCTAACGTTGGTGATCCACAAGTTTCTTATCGTGAAACATTCCGTAAATCTGCTCAAGTTGAAGGTAAATTCGTACGTCAATCCGGTGGACGTGGACAATATGGTCACGTTTGGATTGAATTCGGACCAAACGAAGAAGGTAAAGGATTTGAATTTGAAAATGCAATCGTTGGTGGGGTTGTTCCACGTGAATACATCCCAGCTGTACAAGCAGGTCTTGAAGGCGCACTAGATAATGGTGTACTTGCAGGCTACCCACTGATTGACATCAAAGCAAAACTTTACGACGGATCTTACCATGACGTCGATTCCAATGAAATGGCCTTCAAAGTGGCTGCTTCAATGGCATTACGTAATGCTGCTAAGAAATGTGATCCTGTAATCCTTGAGCCTATGATGGCTGTAGAGGTTGTTATCCCAGAAGAATACCTTGGTGATATCATGGGTAACATTACTTCCCGTCGTGGTCGTGTAGATGGTATGGAAGCTCGCGGTAACGCTCAAGTTGTTCGCGCATTTGTACCACTTGCAAACATGTTTGGTTATGCAACTCACCTTCGTTCAGGTACGCAAGGTCGTGGTGTATACACTATGCAATTTGACCACTATGAAGAAGTTCCTAAATCTATTGCTGAAGAAATCATTAAAGCTAATGGTGGAAACAACAAAGAAGATTAATTGATTTTTTTCGCAACATCAAGTATAACTTTAGTTAGAAGTATTACTTAGTTTAAATTTAAGCTAAGTAAAAAATAATTATCGAATTATCGAGGAGGATATTTTAAAATGGCAAAAGAAAAATTTGACCGCTCTAAACCCCATGTTAACATTGGTACTATTGGACACGTTGACCATGGTAAAACAACTTTAACTGCTGCAATTACAACTGTACTTGCTAAAAAAGGCTATGCTGATGCACAAGCTTATGACCAAATTGATGGTGCTCCAGAAGAAAGAGAACGTGGAATCACAATCTCTACTGCTCACGTTGAGTACCAAACTGACAGCCGTCACTATGCACACGTTGACTGCCCAGGACATGCCGATTACGTTAAAAACATGATCACTGGTGCTGCACAAATGGACGGAGCTATCTTAGTAGTATCTGCTGCTGATGGCCCAATGCCACAAACTCGTGAACATATCTTACTTTCACGTCAAGTTGGTGTTCCATACATCGTTGTATTCATGAACAAATGTGACATGGTTGACGATGAAGAATTACTAGAATTAGTTGAAATGGAAATTCGTGATCTATTAACTGAATATGAATTCCCTGGCGATGACATTCCTGTAATCAAAGGTTCAGCTCTTAAAGCACTTCAAGGTGAAGCTGACTGGGAAGCTAAAATTGACGAGTTAATGGAAGCTGTAGATTCTTACATTCCAACTCCAGAACGTGATACTGACAAACCATTCATGATGCCAGTTGAGGATGTATTCTCAATCACTGGTCGTGGAACAGTTGCAACTGGACGTGTTGAACGTGGACAAGTTAAAGTTGGTGACGAAGTAGAAGTTATCGGTATCGAAGAAGAAAGCAAAAAAGTAGTAGTAACTGGAGTAGAAATGTTCCGTAAATTACTAGACTACGCTGAAGCTGGCGACAACATTGGCGCACTTCTACGTGGTGTTGCTCGTGAAGATATCCAACGTGGTCAAGTATTAGCTAAACCAGGTTCGATTACTCCACACACTAACTTCAAAGCTGAAACTTATGTTTTAACTAAAGAAGAAGGTGGACGTCACACTCCATTCTTCAACAACTACCGCCCACAATTCTATTTCCGTACTACTGACGTAACTGGTATTGTTACACTTCCAGAAGGTACTGAAATGGTAATGCCTGGTGATAACATTGAGCTTGCAGTTGAACTAATTGCACCAATCGCTATCGAAGACGGTACTAAATTCTCTATCCGTGAAGGCGGACGTACAGTAGGCGCTGGCGTTGTTTCTAACATCAGCAAATAATATCTGATACGATTCAAACCGACAAAGTCATTTGGCTTTGTCGGTTTTTTTGTGCCTGAAATAAAAATTAACTTGAAAAATATCACATTTTCGCATAACCTTAAAGTAGACATATCTTTTTACCTTCTAGACCGAAATCAAGGAGGTAGGCCAATTGGTACAATTTGATGCTCGAAATATGGCGTTGCTCGAATCGCTCGTTGTAGCGAATGTATATCTTGCACCTGAGAAATTACAAGAAGAACTAGGAATTTCCAAACGAACACTTCAATATGATGTGGAAAAAATTAATAAAGAATTAGATAATATAGGACTTGATGGTATTCAATCCGTTCGTGGACAAGGGTATTATTTATTAGAAGAAGAAAAAACGACAATTAAAGAGATCCTTGAAAATAGGGAAGCGAGCCACAAAGTTTTTTCAGCTAGTGAACGCCGCATCCGTATTTTATTTTTTCTGCTCGTAACAGATGCGCGAGTAATTATCGATACGATTAATGAATGCAATGAAGTCAGTCGTAATACCAGTTTACAGGATATTAAACAATTAAAATTAGCGCTAAAACAGTTTAATTTAGAGCTCGCTTATGATCGTAAAAATGGGAATATGGTTCTGGGTGATGAGCGGAGTATACGCCAATTTTTTATTCATTATTGTATGAATAACGAAGAAATCGCAACCGCGGACCAGTTGCTCGATTTAATGAAAATTAATCCGATGATAAAAAATCAGGAGTTATTTCCCAAATTAGATATGATTTTCGAAATTTTAGCAGTCACAGAGAAAAAAATCGGTATTCGTTACACAGATGAAGTTATTGAGCGTATTGGTATTATGATTTTCTTCTTTAAGGAACGAATGAAACGCAATTGTTATTTAAATGAGAAAGAAGAACATGAAGTAGAATCATTTGGTATTGCGCAGGAAATTTATCAGCAATTGCAGCAAAGCGAGAATTTTAAAATTAATCATGCGGAAATCACTTATTTAGGTAAACTTTTGCTTGGTGCGAGTCGTTTGAATGATGATGCGGCTGCTGAAGGAAAACTAGATCTAATCGTTGAAAAAATCATTGCTGAATTTGAACGCCTTGCTTGTGTGAATTTTGAAGACCATCGCAATTTGAAAAAAGATTTATTACTCCATTTACAACCAGCATACTACCGTCTTAAATTCCAAATTGAGTGGATTAACCCGCTGCGTACAGACATTAAACAAAGTTACAGTGATGTGTACGAGATTACGAAAAAATCACTCGAACCGCTAGAAGATTTGCTTGGTGAAGCAATACCAGAGGATGAAATAGCGTACGTAACAATCTTGTTCGGCGGCTATCTTTCACGCAAAAACAATACTTTAGTTGAACGAAAAAAGCTCTTAATCGTTTGCTCCAAAGGCGTCGGAACGTCGCGGATGATTGAACGGCAATTATCGCAATTACTTGGTGAACGAGTAGAGATATTAGAACCAATTTCCATCCGTGAGTTTGAAAAAGGGTTATACGCGCCAGACTTTATTGTGTCAACTTTGCCAATTATGGAACCGAAAGCACCAGTTTTCATTGTGAGTCCGATTTTGACCGAGGCGCAGAAACAACAACTGATGAAGGCGATTGCCCCGCACGTTTTGCAAAAAGACTCGGATGCGCGCATGTTGTCTTCTGTGCTTGATGTGGTGGATCAATACGCCAAAGTGGAAGACCGCGAAAAATTGGCGGCCAAGCTGAAGTCGGTATTGTTCCAAGTGCAATCAGACAGCCAACTAGAAAAATCTCCAACACTCGAAGAACTTTTACCGAAAGAACGAATTACTTTTAAAGAAAGTGTGGCGGACTGGCGTGAAGCTATCCTAGTTGCCTCGAAATCGCTGCAACAAGAAGGCTACATCTCGAGAAATTATCAGCATGCGATGATTGAAAATATTGAGAAACTCGGGCCATACATTGTTATTGCACCAGGGATTGCACTTCCCCATGCTTCTGTGGATGACGGCGCATATCGAGTCGGAATGAGCTTACTGCGCTTAAATCAGCCAGTATCATTTTCAAGTAAAGCGAAGGATCAGGTTAAATTAATTATTGTGCTCGCTTCCATTGACTCCTACACACATATTAATGCACTTAGCCAACTCACTAATTTAATCATGAAACATCACTTGCTAGAGCAGATTGAACAAGCGACATCAGCCGCGGAAATTGCCGCAATGTTAACCATAAAATAAGCGATAAAGCCAGTGGGGCACAAAGATGCCGCGCTGGCTTTTTGTATGCTCGATAACAACAAAATGTAACAGTCTATTCTTTGCACTTTCGAAAAGAAAGGAATTGGGCTTTTTTAAACAGAGGAGCTACAGCTATAATAAGAGTGTAAGTTATTGATAGCGCTATCAATTAGTTAGAAGGGATGAAGAGATATGTCTTTTTTGGATAAAGAGCTTGTGAATCTGCATGGGTCAGCTAAAAATGCTGACGAAGCAATCGTGCAAGCAGGAGAATTATTAGTGAATGCAGGTTATGTGAGCGAGCAGTATGTAGAAAAAATGGTGGAATCTTATCATGAAAATGGTGCGTACTTTGTCATTGCACCTCAAATAGCAATTCCTCATGCAAGACCAACGGATGGTGTGGAAAACTCTGCAGTATCACTAGTCGTTCTAAAAGATGGCGTGAATTTCGGACACGCCGCAAATGATCCCGTACGATTAGTTTTTGGGCTCGCAGCTACTTCAAGTGAGGCACATTTGAAAGTCATTCAAAAAATCGTCTCCTTGCTTAGTAACAACGATAATATTGAAAAAATGATTCATTCAGAAGATTACCAAGCAATTGGAGAATTAGTGGAGGGATAACAATGAAAATTTTAGCAGTGTGTGGACTTGGGCAAGGAACAAGCTTAATTTTACGAATGAATGTAGAAACAGTTTTACGCGATATGGGAGTAGACGCAGACGTGGAGCATATTGATGTATCAGCTGCTCGCTCAATGAATGTGGATATTATCGTTACAAGCCAAGAGTTAGCAGAAACACTTGGAACAGATACAAGCGCCAAAGTAGTCATCGTCAACAACTATTTTGACAACGCAGAAATTAAAAATGCATTATCCGCAGCAATCAATAGTTAAATAAGACAAAAAAAGGTGGGAAAAAAATGGAGATTATTACGTGGATTGCCAATAACTTTTTTGGGACCCCAGCCATACTTTTAGGTTTTATCGTACTTCTCGGGTTACTTTTACAGAAGAAAAATTTAAGCCAAGTTATTAGCGGAACGTTCAAGGCAATTATTGGATTCTTAATTATTAACGCTGGTGCGGCTGTTATTACTGGTTCCCTTGGGATTTTTGAACCAATGTGGAAAGAAGTATTCGGGCTTGAAACACCGCCACTTGCAGGATTTTTAGGACAAGAAGCCTTTAATGCAAAATTTGGTAGTGCCGTAACACTTGCGATGACACTCGGATTTTTAGTCAACGTATTATTAGCAAGATTTACACCATTTAAGTACATTTATTTAACTGGTCATATGATGTTCTGGACAACAACTATTTTTGCAGGAATTACTGTGCAAGCTGTTGGCGGAGATATTCCGTTCTGGGGACTTGTACTCTTCTTAGCAGTAATTATGGGTCTTTACTGGACATTACAACCAGCGATTACACAACCATTCTTACGTAAAATTACAGGAAACGATAACGTCGCATTAGGACATACTTCATCCAGTGTAGCGATTCTATCCGCTTTACTAGGAAAAGTATTCGGAAATAAGAAAAATGATGCAGAACATATTAACTTACCGAAAAAATTAGAGTTCCTACGTGACTCAAACGTTATTACAGCTCTTACAATGGGAATTCTGTTCGTAGTCGGTGCAGTAATCCTCATGGTGAAGAAAACACCAGGAGCAGAAAAATTAATCGCAGAAGCTGGAAATCAAAGCTTCATCGTATACTCCATCGTTCAGTCCTTTACGTTTGCAGCTGGTATCGCCATCGTTCTTGTAGGTGTGCGGATGTTTATCGGTGAAATCGTACCGGCCTTCAATGGTATTGCAACAAAACTTGTACCGGGTGCGAAACCTGCACTGGATGCGCCAATCGTTTATCCATATGCACCAAACTCCGTAATTATCGGTTTCGTGGGTGCGTTCATTGGAGCGATTATCTGGTTAGTAGTACTTGGAAATACAGTTGGCTACGTGTTTGTGCCAACAATGATCGTTCTCTTCTTCCACGGGGCAGTTGCTGGGGTATTCGGTAACTCAACTGGTGGGGTGAGAGGAGCTTTGATAGGTGGATTCTTAACAGCTACGGTTGTTGCTTGGGGACAATATATTATGGTTACCTTCTTTATCAATACGACTGTTCCAGATACAGCAATGTGGGCAGCCGACTCAGATATGTTTATCCTCGGACCAATTGTCAGCATGTTAGCGAAGTTATTCTTTTAAGTAAAATCTAAACCTCTTCCTTGTCTAGCATTCAAGAGGAAGAGGTTTTTTGAAAGGAAGTTTTAAAAATGAGTTTTATTCGTACTTTTTATGGAGATATTGCCCCAGATCAATTGGGCTTCACTTATTCACATGAGCATATTGTCTGCGTACCGGCTTACTGGCAAGAGCGAGATGCCGACGATTTACTTTTAGATGATAAAGAAAAATCACAACTTGATGTACAAGATTTCGCGGACTTAGGCGGAAAAACAATTGTCGATGCGACGGCGGTTGATTACGGTAGACGCGTGCTAGATGTAGCGCAAATTTCCAAAGAAACAGGTATTCAAATCGTTGGAACAGCCGGTTTTAACAAAAGCTTCTTGTGGGATGGGAAAATTAAGCCTGAACTGAAGCCAATCATCGGGGATTTTGAAACCTATTATGAATGGATTGAAAATACTTCAACGGAAAAACTAACGGAATTCGTTGTAAATGAAGTCGAAAATGGACTTGAAGGAACGCCGTATAAGGCTGGTCAGGTGAAATTTGGCACTGGTTATAATATGATTACACCTTTAGAAGAAAAGACGATACGCGCGGTTGCTAGAGCACATCACGAGACAAAAGCACCAATTCATTCTCACACAGAAGCGGGAACGATGGCTTTAGAGCAAATCGAGATTTTAAAACAAGAAAATATCCCGTTAGAATATCTATCTATTGGTCATATGGACCGCAACCTCGACCCGTATTATCATAAGCAAGTCGCAAAAACAGGCGCATTCATGTCATTCGATGGTATTGCCAAAATTAAATACGCGCCAGAAAGTGCCCGAATTGCTGCGATTCTATATCTAGTCTCAGAAGGATTTGAAGATCAGATTTTAGTTAGTGGTGATACAGCACGGAAAACATATTATAAACATTACGGTCACGGGCCTGGCCTTGAATACATCGCCAAAAAATGGGTGCCACGCTTTATTGATGAAGCAAACGAAAAAGGCTTTGACGGAGAAAAATTAGTTAAAAAATTCTTCGTGGATAACCCAGCAAGATGTTTTACATTTAAAAAATAGGAGGCGAAATCTGTGTTATATGCAGATGAAAATTCATTTGATATTGGCGCAAAAATCACGAAAACGAAACCAGTCATTTTGCCAATAGGAGCGGTTGAAGCGCACGGGCCACATTTGCCATTAGGGACAGACAATATTTTAGCGTCAGAATATTCTGCGAAAATAGCAGCGAAAACAGATGGATTTGTACTTCCGGTATTGCCATACGGCCAAGTTTGGAGTTTGCAAGATTTTCCAGGAAGTTTGACGTTATCAAATGAAACGGTAACGAAAGTAGTTGTAGAGATTGGTGAAAGTCTATATAAACAAGGATTCCGCCTGTTTGTACCAGTGAGTGGACATCTTGGAAATATGGCGGCGTTAAAGGATGCAGCGCGCGAACTATATGCCAAGTTCCCGGACATGGTTATCTTGCACATTTTTTACCCGAATATCCAAAAATTAGCAATGGACGTGCGCGAAGGAAAAGCAAATCATCATACCTATATTCATGCTTGTGAAATTGAAACGTCACTCATGCTCTACTTATCACCGGAAAATACGGATATGAGTCGCGCTATTGATGATCCGCCAATTTTACCAATCGATGCGGATTTCACGCCAACCCCGTGGCAAACCTTTACCAAGACAGCAGTTTTAGGAGAAGCAACTTTGGCAACAGCAGAAAAAGGCGAATACTTGATCGAAAAAACGTTAAAAACATGTGTGGAGTTGATAAAACTTGAACAAGAAAAAATTCGAAAATCTACCGAAATGGAATAATTTTGCGCTATTTAATTTTTTAGCGAAAGATAAGGAAAATAGCCTGGAAGTCATGGTGGCAGCGCGCGGTTTTGCCGTTCCAGGAATCGTTGCAACGAACTATGAAACAGCAGAAGAAGCCGCAAATGTGGTGAAAGAACTACAAACTACTGCTGAGGTCATTAGTGTTGGCCTTGGTGGTGGCGGAGACTGGCAAAACTGGCGCGATGTTCTTCATATTGCTCGTCTGGCTCCAAACAGTCATATTAACCAGCCAATCGAAACCGCGGGATTAACAAATGGCTTACTCCCGGAAACATACACTAATGCACTCGTTCGACCAACTGGAAAAGTAGGTATTGTAAAACTATCTTCCGGAGATGAAATTACCGCTGAAGAAGCTGTCGATTATTGTCTATCCGCCAACATCCCGTCCATTAAATTTATGAGCATTGAAGGCACGAAATATTTAGATGAACTAGTTTACTTAACAAAAATTGCAGCAGATAAAGGCATTTACGGTATTGAGCCAGCGGGAGGAATTGGAGCTGACAATATTCTTGAAATAACAACCGCCATCAAGTCCACAGGAATTCCGTTTTACATGCCACATATTTTCGGAAAAACAATTGACAAAGCAACTGGCCGAACAAAGCCGGAAGAAATCGAGAAAATTTTTGCAGCTTTGGAGGGGAATTAAATGATTAATAATTATGTCGATATTACGGTTCGTTTATTAGAAAACATTCTCGATAATGAAGCTGATTATGTAAAAGAAGCAGGAGCGAAGGTAGCCAAGTCCATCGAAAACGACGGTGTAATCCATTTATTTGGCTGCGGTCACTCGCATATTTTAACAGAGGAAGTATTTTACCGGGCAGGTGGACTTGCTGCGATTCATCCGATTTTACATGAACCACTTATGCTTCACGAAGGAGCTGCGGCGTCATCTGTGCTGGAACGGAAAAATGATTATGCGAAAACATTTATGGCAGAGGAAGATATCCGTCCTGGCGATATCATGATTGTGCTATCGACGTCTGGACGAAACCCCGTACCAATTGATGTTGCTGAAATTGCCCGCGAAAAAGGTGCATTTGTCATCGTGATTACTTCGCTCCAATACTCGGCCAGCCAAAAATCCCGCCACACCTCCGGAAAACGGCTATCTGATGCTGGGGACATTGTAATCGATAACGGTGCTGTTAAAGGAGATGCCGTCCTAAAATCAGCAAACTTCGATATCGCCTTCGCACCAACATCTACAGTAACAGGCGCGGTCATCTTGCAATCCATTTTTGCAGAAGCAATTGAAAAAATGGTAAACGACAACTTCACACCGCCAGTATTTATTAGTGGAAATGTCGAAAATGCCGATGCACATAATCAAGCACTTGTTGATAAATACAAGGAGCGAATTCCATTGCTTGGAATGAATTTATAAAAATAGCGTCCCTAGGGTTTTTGTTTCCCTAGGGTTTTTTTAGTATAATGAAGTTATTAAGGTTAGTGGAGGAATAATATGCTTACAACAAGAAAAGCATTATATTATTTAGACAAAGGAAAAACAAAAGAGGCGATTCGCTTACTTGAAACTTGTTGGAAACAAGAAGTGACAACCGAAAATAAAAGAGATATCTTTACAGCAACGGTATTACTTAGCGATGTGCTCTACCAAAGTGGCGAACATTTTCCCGAAATCTATCAACAGCTCATGTCGATTTTAGAAGAGATGCAAGATCTGGAAGCAGTCGAGTTCGAACGTGAAAAAGCTAAGCAAATTTTCGCTGAGTTAGATGAATATTTTAGTGAGGTCGGGACATTTTTCCAAGGGGATAGTCTAGCAGAGCTTTGGCTAGAGTTTGATTACGAAAATGACTATAAAGATGTATACCCTACGCCGCAAAGAGTGGCTGCAATCGAAGCAGAACTAGGCTATAAGTTACCTAAATCTTATATCTACTTAATGCGCCATACCCAAAATGGAGGTATAGTATCAACCGGTTCTGTTCCTACGATAGAGCCAAGTTCATGGTCGGAGAATTGTGTAGCTATTACTGGGATTATGGGAATAGGAAACCAAGGGATATCTGCATTGAATGGTATGCACAACACAAATTTTTGGATAGAAGAGTGGGGTTATCCCGATGTTGGTTTAGCTATTGCCGATTGCCCGTCAGCCGGACATGATATGGTTTTCTTGGATTATCGAAATTGCGGAAAAACAGGCGAGCCCGCAGTCGTTCATATTGATCAAGAGGCTGATTATAAAATAATGAAGCTAGCTGATAATTTTGAAGCGTTTATTTTGAGTTTGTACAGAGAGGAATATTAATTCAAAAAACAAGAAGGAGTGTAGCCGATGGATTCAGCATATGTATTTGATAGCGAACAAGCAACGAAATTATTGATGAAGAACTATGAGTTAGTGAAAACGAGTGGTGTTAGTTTTATTGATAAACGAATTCGCTTTCTAATTGCTCGTCTTTTTGCGGGAAATAATGAAGTGGTTAATCCGGAGAGATTCAATGAAATAAATAAAGAAATTAAGCGACAATTAGGCATGTTCACAGCGCTAAACGGAAATGTTCGCGCATCTCTTGTAGGATTACTTATGGCAAACAATAATGCCAGCCGAGAGAGCGTTCAGCAAGTAATTGCTAACTATAACACGTTAATCCAAGCAGGATTCCAGCGCACAGAATATACTTACTTTGCGGCATACTTATTATTAGAATCAGAAAATCCAACAAAGACAGCCCAAAAAGCAAAAACGATCCACCAACTTTTCAAAAAAGATCACCCGTTTTTAACCAAAAGTGAAGATGTAACAACCGCCGTTTTCCTAGCTAATCTACCAGAAGAAAACACCACGAAATTGGCTGAAGTGACAGAATATTATTTTCAAGAATTTGCTGCAAAAGGTTTCCGCAAAAATGATAGCTTACAATTTTTAGCAACAACAGGAACGCTTTTGTACGGTGAAAAAGATAGTAAATTCATTCGAAGAGTAGATAATATTGTAGAAGAACTACGCCAAAAAGGGATAAAAGTAAAACCAATACATTACTCGAGTATTGGAATTTTAGCTTTTGTCATGGATGGGCGAAAAATCGATTCAGGGTTAGTGAACTTAATTGATGAATTACAGCAACAACCCGGCTTGCGTTTCGGACGAGAATTCGTTACAGCTCTAGCGATAAGCCTATATACGGAAAAACAATCTGGTCAAATGAGTAAGGAACAATTAGAAGGATTAATGGTCAATGTGCATATATTGATTGCAATGGAACAAGCAGCTGCGGTAAGTGCAGCTGCGGCAGCGAGTGCGGCAGCTGCATCTAGTTAATACAAAAAACTGGTAAGCCACAACGGCTACCAGTTTTTTATTATTTAAGGACTAACATAATAGTCATTACTTTTCTTAGGTGGATTGGACGAACTTAAAACGTAATCTTTCAAAAATGAATTCGGTGCAGAATCCCATAAAGCCATACCATCAGATTTTGGAGGGGCAGTTCCGGCGAAGAAATACATGTTATTTAATCCCATCGTATCTGCCATTTTTTCCTTATCTGCTTGGTTGTACTTATCATAAGACTCATCGGTCATTAAATCCATCATTGCCTTATCGTAGCCACTATTATAAAAAGTTTCGTAATCAAACTGATCAAAATTAAGCAAGTTTTCATCCGTAGAGCCTTGCGCTTTTGCCCAGGCTTCCATATCTAACTTTTGAGATTGATACGTGAAGTTTTTATTTTTGGCACTATAAGTAATATTGCCATATTTATGCGGAAAAACAGAGAGAGCATTGGTTACGATATCGGTGATTTCTTTGCCATCTGTGCTTTTCGCAGAACGGATATTTTGCGTATGGATGTGACCACTTAGAGAAAAATCCATAGCGCCTTCCGTAAGCGCATCAATCACTTGTTGATTATAATTAATAGTATAACCTTTTTGGATGACATCATTATGATCAGTTAAATTATGATGCAAAACAGGGATAAGCTTAGCGCCATTTTTCTTAGCAAGCGCACTACTTTCTTTTATCCAATCTAATGTTCCGGCTGTTAGTCCGCCTTCCGTTGTGGGATTTCCTTGCTGCATATTTGTTTTATAAATAGCCGTATCTAACATTAGTAGCCATACTTTGGAAGAAGGAGCCGCTAAATAGCTCAGCGAAAACTCATCAGTTGAAATAGCATCTTCATATCCAAAATCACTATAAATTTTACTAAAATCAGTTGGTGATATAGTGTCGGTTGGTAACTGCTTATCTTTTTCAAATTTGCGAGCCCAAGGGTTGTTAATGTCATGATTACCCGGAACAACAAAAACCTGCGTCCCAGTTTTCTCTACTTGAGTAAGTTTTTTGGCTAACTCCTCATGACTTGTTTTTTCACCGTTGTTCGTAAGGTCGCCGCTAATAATAAGGACGTCTGTCTTTTTGGACTCTACATCTGCTAAAAAAGCATCTGTTATTTCATCGCTATAGGCTAATTGCTTACCATCGCCCGCAGCCACATATTTTTCAAAAGCTTTTCCGTTGTCCGTTAGTGACGGCGCAAAGTAATGGACATCTGTCGTTACGACCATGGATAAATTACGATCTTTCTCGATTGGCGCAGTAATTTTATCCGTTTTGCCACTTACAGAACTACAAGCGACTAAAGAGATAGACAAGAGTAGTGGTGTAACTATTTTAAAAAATCGAATCACGTTAATCACGCTTTCATGTTTGTATTTTCACAATAAGTTCCAAAATTTAGAACAAAACTCAATATGGAAGGAGCAATGTTCTAAACGGTTTAGATATCTCGATCTAAAATGTTTTTCGTCAAGCGGTACATATCTTCACGATATGCGCCAGCTGGTAGTTTTTTGATTTCACGAAGCGCTTTATTCGTATATTTTTTTGCAAGTTTGAATGCCTGTTCGACACCTTTATACTTAGAAATAAGTGCTAAAACTTGTTCGGAAGCATCATCAGTCATATCTAGTTTTTGAGAAAGAAGTGGTTCGAATTCCGCCAAGTGACCTTTCATTGCATAAATAAGCGGTAGAGAATAAATACCTTGTTTCATATCATTTAAAACGGGTTTGCCAAGACCTTCATCTGTACTTGTGTAATCCAGTACGTCGTCAATAATTTGGAAAGCCATGCCAAGATAATGCCCGATGTTATAACATTTTGCAACTGTCATTCGTGTTGCTTTACTACCTGTTGCACCGGAGTAACAACTAAGCGCAAATAATTGTGCTGTTTTACCAGAAATACGGGTTAAATACTCGCGAACGGTCACGTTCATTTTATAGCTCGTGCGCATTTGATCTAGTTCGCCCATTAAGATTTTTTCGATATTTTTACTATTAAATTCAATGTTCTCCACGGAAGAAGCATGTGCGGATAGAATTTTGAAACAGATGCAGAATAAATAATCGCCTGTATAAACAGCATAATTACGACCATATTTAGAATGAATTGTCGGGATGCCACGGCGTAACGGAGAATCATCAACGACATCATCATGAATCAACGTTGCCATATGAAGTACTTCAAGTGCAGCAGCAATCGAAACAGCGCGGTCTTTATCATAATCAGGACCAGCTTGAGCAGAAAGAAGTGCAAAAGCTGGGCGCAGTAATTTCCCGCCGGCATGAATCAAATCTTTCACATTTTGCTCAACGTGTTTATCGCGAATTTGAATATTTTTTTCAATCGTTTGTAAGACTTCTTGTAAATCTTTGGAAAGTGCAGGATACTCATCCCACATAGCATGAAGTTGCATATTGAACTCCTTTTTTAAAAGTTATTTTTGTGCTGCTTGACTTTGTTTAGCATCAGCGAACATCCGCAAAGTTTGGACGTTTTTTAGTAGGTAATTTGCAGCAATCCCAACCGCAATCCCAGAAAGAATTCCGATGAAAGATAATACTGGTAAATAAAGCATAACGGACCAAGTACCAGCAATCCAACTAGCGATTACGAGCTGACCAACGTTATGTAAAATCCCACCGGTAACGCTAACGCCAATGATGCTCACGCGTTTCGGCCCAAGTTGCTGTACGAGCCACATCCCAAGAAAACTCAAGATAGCTCCGGCCGCGCTATACATAAAGGTTGAAATTGTCCCACCAAGCAAAGTGGATAATACTAACCTAATGCAGATAATCATAAATGTATCTTTTGCCGATAACGTATAAAGCGAAATACACGTAATAATATTAGCAAGACCTAGTTTCGCCCCAGGAGCAAACGCAAATGGAAACGGAATAGCCCGTTCGAGTAAACTAATGACAACCGCTTGAGCAGCCAAAAGTGCTATATATACTAATCGTCTGTTTTTTGTCATAAAAACACTTTCCTATCTATTAGAGGATAAGGTCAGGAAGAGATAATCGGATCATCTGAATCGCCTGAACTCCCGTCACTCGCTTTTACTTCAATTACTAACTTATGTGGAAGACAAACAACGGTATCGCCTTGTTTATCAATTGCTCCAGTCCGAACACATACTTGATCGTTACAGTTCGCTTTACTAATTCGGATTTCTTCCCCTGAAACCTCAATCGTGTTAGTATGTCCATCTGGTTGTTTCACATCAAAGCTTTCCGTTCCTTTATGTCCAGTGAGTGTAACAGTCTTATATTCTTTATTATCAACAGAAATAACTGCAACAAGCTCTTTTTTTCCGTTAGCAGGAGCCGGTTCATTCGCTTTTACATATGAAAAAATAGCAATCGGCAAAAAGGAGAGTATACAAAGAGATAAAATAATAATAATATCCCAACGCTTCACCATAGAAAGATACTTCTTCACCGTATTGCCTCCTTTCAAAATGTCATGTACAAATCCTATTTTAAAGGATTATGCCTAAATATAATAGGAAAAAGTTCAAGAAATCAACAAATAATAAAAACGGAAGCACCTCCTATGCCAAAACTGGCTTTTGGATGCACTCCCGAGTTTTTATTTAAAATTTTAACTAACTAATTTACTTGTCTCTGTAAACGGATCTCGGCTTACCGTACCACCAATGACCAAGATGTTTTTGGAACCAAGGAACAGCCCAATAATCAAGACCAAATGTACGACCAGCGCCATTTAGAAGTGCGATAGAAGCTGGTAACGCCCAGAATTTGTCCCAACCAAGCATAGCGCTTAGTGTAAACATTACTAGGAATCCAGCACTTCCGATACTTACAAGCCAAGTGAATAGACCTACTACCATAGCAAGACCGATTGCAAGTTCAACAAAAGGTACAACTTTTTGCATTACTAGAGCAACATCAAGATTTGGCATTAGAAGTTCCATAATCCACTGGAACCAACCAGGCATATGACTAAGAATTGGAGTAGTTACGTTTGTTGCAGCAGCCCCAGCAGCATCACCGGCAGCTTGACTAGCACCAGATGTAGCAGCAGTTTGTAACCATTCGAATGGCATTTTAGAGGTAGTTGCAGTTAACCAAGAGTCAGAACCGATACCGTTAAATAAAGGTTTTAAATTTGTAATACTTACTTTATCCCATGTAGTTTCACCGTAGATTTTAGAAAGAGCTTCGTCAATCCAGAACCAACCTAGATATACACGTAAAGGAAGAACCCAAAGTACGTTACCATAACGAGAAGTCCAACCACGGAAAATATTGCGGTGATCTTTAATGTGGAAGAATTCATGCATAATATATTGCCACATGTAGTAACCACTACGGATACCGAAGAAGTAGTACAAGTTAACCATATGTTTCATTAAAATAGCGAACCAACCAGAAAGATGCATGCCACCAAGATGAGCAACACCATATTTAGCTCCAATAGAAACCATTACACCATGGTATTTACCTTGGAATGGTTCTTTCTCGCCAGTACCGCTCATTTCAACGATGATACTTTTCGCTGCAGTTAATGCAGTTTGTTCAGCACCTTCAACGATTTGCGGAGTTGGTTTGCCTTCTTCATCTTCAAAGTAAGCAAGGTCACCAACAACATAAACGTCTTTAAGACCTTCTGCTTCCATATATTGGTTTACTTTCAAACGGCCTGCACGAGCAGATTCCATACCGTAATCTTTTGTATCGGAGTTAGCGCGAACACCAGCAGTCCAAATTAATGTGCTTGTTGGAAGTTCTTCGCCAGATTTAAGTACGATGCTTTCAGGTTTAACTTCAACGATAGCAGCGTTTTTCATGATTTCAATACCTTTTTTAACCATGTAACGTTCTGCTTTGTCAGCGTCTCTTCTTTCAAGCATGTTTAGAATTGTTGGAGCAGCTTCTACTACAACTAGTTTAATTTCAGATGCGTCAATTTTATTATCTTTAGCAAGACGATCTTTCCATTCTAAAAGTTCCCCAACCATTTCGATACCAGTAAATCCAGATCCACAAACAACGAATGTTAACATTGCTTTACGTTTTTCAACGTCTTGTTCGCGAGATGCTTTCGTTACAGTTTCTTCAATATGATTGCGTAACTTAACAGAATCTTCCCAAGACCAAAGTGTAAAGCCATTTTCGCCAACACCAGGAGTCCCGAAATCATTAGGTTCGCCGCCCATACCTAATACTAGGTAATCAAACGGATAGCTTCCGTGTTCTGTTGTTACAACTTTTTTATCATGATCTACATGTGTCACGTTATCAGTTACAAGATTAACTTTTGTTCTATTAAACAAACGACGTAAATCATATTGAATTGCAGTTGGTTCAACACGACCACCAGCAACCTCATGTAGTTCAGTCATCATTGTATGGTACGAATGACGATCGATTAATGTAATATTAACGTCTTTGTCTTTCTTGTATTTCTTAGCTAATTTCTTAGCAGCGTGTACACCTGCATATCCTGCCCCAATTAAAACGATATTCTTTTCAGGCATATGCTTCCTCAACTCCTTGTAAGTTTATTCACAAAAATAAAATGAGTCCAAAATTCCCCACAGTATTATTATAACCTATCATAGTTTAACAGAAACCTCCTACTAATGTCTAGATAGTAAAGAACAATTCTAATCTAAATTTGAAAAATAGGACTTTGTGCAAATGTTACATAATTAAGCAGGCTAAAAGTCCTTGTTTAACATAGGATGTTAGACATTTTTGTTTGCTATTTTGCTAGAAAAGGTTGGTTTAAGCCATCTTTTGTATATCAATAGTCATTATTTTGAAAATTAGATGAATTATGTCTTTAGAATTACAGTAGACAAAACCGGGCGCTGATGGTATCATTTGTATTGTAAAAGTGATATCGCTTTCGCAGACTATCGGTTTGTGTTCACGAAATCACAAACAAAGTTAATCAATAAAACAAAAGGTGGGAGCAAAACATGAAATTGAAAAAAGTAGCAATGGGTATTACCGTAGTAATGGCTTCAAGTTTATTACTAGTAGGTTGCGGTAGCAGTGACGACAGCAGCAAGGACAAGAAGAGCACAGACACAAAACAAACAGAAACAAAGAAAACAGCTAAAACTGATGGTACTATGACTGATGGTACTTACAAATTAGAAGAAAAGAATTTCGACGACAAAGGCTGGAAAGGTTTCATGTCAATCGAAGTTAAAGATGGTAAAATTACAAAAGCTAACTACGATTACAAAAACAAAGATGGCAAATTAAAATCTGAAGATGCAGACTACGAAAAAGCAATGAAAGATAAAGTAGGAACTGGTCCTCAAGAATACTTGAAACAATTAAGCGATTCTTTAGTTAAAAATCAATCTGCAGCATCTGTAGAAGTAGTTTCAGGAGCAACTCATTCTTCTGACGCTTTCATCAACTATGCTAACCAATTAATCCAAGCAGCTCAAAAAGCTGATACAACTACAATTTCCATCAACAACTTAGCTAAAATGGAAGATGGAACTTATAAACTTGAAGAACAAAATTACGCACATGGTTACCGTGTAGTGTTCAGCATGGACGTTAAAGATGGCAAAATCACTAAATCTGACTACAACTATGTTGACAAAGACGGCAAACTTAAATCAGACGATGCTGACTACGAGAAAAACATGAAAGCTAAATCTGGTACTGGTCCAAAAGAATACATCCCAGCACTTAACAAATCTCTTGTTGAAAAACAAGACGTTGCTGCAGTAGACACTGTTTCTGGTGCTACTAACTCTTCTAACCAATTCAAAATCTACGCAGCTCAACTTCAAAATGCTGCACAAAATGGTAACACTGACACAATTAAAGTGTACAACCTAGTAGAAGCTGAATAATTAGCACAATTTATGTACAAAACGGCTGGCCCTAATTTCTAGGGCTAGCCGATTTTTTTATCGAAAAACAGAGGAATTAAGCCTTTTTACTGTAGATTTATTCCTTTTTTTACGCTATAGTTATTCAAGTAAAGATCACGGATTTAGAAAGGTGAAAAAGCTAATGAAGAAATGGAAAATAATAATTTCAGTTATCATATTGGCGCTTGTTGTATCAGCGTGTGGAAATTCTAGTAAAGAAACAAAGAGTGAACCAAGTGATTCAAAAAAACTAATGGATCAACCATACTCCAAAACAGACTTTCTAATGGGCACGGTTGTAACGCTTAAAATTTATGACAAAGGCAAAGAAGACGTGCTTGATAAAGGCTTCGATCGAATCAAAGATCTAGCTGCCAAGATTACCACAAGTGATTCGGAAAAAACGTCCGAAGTTGATAAAATCAACGAACAAGCCGGCAAAAAGCCAGTGAAAGTATCTGAAGACGTATACTACTTAATTCAAGAAGGGCTTAAATACTCCGAAAACTCTGGAGGTAGCTTCGATATTACTATTGGGCCGTTAACATCTCTATGGCACATCGGTTTTTCTGATGCGCGCAAGCCTTCTCAAGCAGAAATTGACGCAGTGTTACCATTAATTAATTACAAAGACGTTAAAATGAATGATAAAGACCAAACAGTCTACTTGGAAAAAGAAGGTATGGAACTAGATTTAGGGGCAATTGCTAAAGGCTTCATTACTGACGAAACTTTAAAGGTATTCAAAGAAAATAAAGTAACAACCTCTATCATAGATTTAGGTGGAAACATTTATGTTCAAGGCAACAACCCAAATGGCAACAAATGGAATGTCGGAATTCAAGATCCGTTTTCTCCTCGTGGAAGTGTTATTGGGAAACTTCCTGAATCTAATATGTCTATCGTAACTTCTGGTATTTATGAACGTTACCTTGAAGTGGATGGTAAAACATATCATCACATCTTAGACCCGAAAACAGGATATCCGTTTGACAATGATATCGCTGGAGTTTCGATTGTATCTAAAAAATCAATTGACGGTGATGGCTTATCAACCGCTACTTTCTCCAAAGGGATTAAAGGTGGAATGGACTACATTGAACAATTCGAAGGTGTAGATGCCATTTTTATAAGCAAAGAGAAAAAAGTATACGAAACATCTGGCTTAAAAGGTCAATTCGAATTAACGGATAAAGACTTCCAGATGGACACGCTAAAAAAATAAACTATTATTATAGAAGAAAGTGAGCAAAATCCGGTCTGGATTCTGCTCACAATAAACTAGAAAAGGGGCTAAAAAGGGGATATGTCAATACCATCGTTTCTGAAGTTGGTTGAAATCCAAACAAAGATTGCTAGTGTTTTTCCATTCATGTTAGGAACGCTATTCGTTGTGTATCAATATGATATGTTCAAACCCATTAATACGTTGATTTTTTTCGGATCTATGCTCATATTTGATTTAACAACAACGGCGATTAATAACTATATGGATTATCGCAAAGCAACAGATAATCATGACTACGATTACCGAACTACCAGTAACGTAATCGGACAAGAGCAAATTCCGGTACGTACAGTTATTATTACTATTTTCCTGATGTTTTTCATTGCAACGGGATTAGGTGTTTGGTTAGTTTTTCGGACAGATCTTTTAGTACTTTTAATTGGATTTGTATGCTTTTGTATAGGTATCTTATATACGTTTGGTCCTGTGCCGCTTTCTCGTATGCCGTTAGGTGAAATTTTTTCAGGCGTAACGATGGGGTTTGGGATTTTCTTCTTAGCTGTATATGTAAATGCCTACGATGCAGGAATTGCGAATTTACTTTGGCAAGGAGAAATGGTGACGATTCAGTTCAATCTAATAGAAATCATCCGGATAGGTGTGGTATCCTTACCATGTATTTTCACGATTGCTAATATCATGCTCGCAAATAATCTTTGTGATTTAGATGAAGATATTAGGAATCACCGTTATACACTTCCATACTATATAGGAAGAAAAATGGGCGTCGTATTATTTAATGCTCTGTACTATGCTTCGTTTTTAGCAGTGATTATTTCAGTGGCTATAAACTTCTTGCATCCAATCATGCTACTATCTCTTATAACAATTTATCCAGTGTATCGTAATTTAGTGAAATTCAATAAAGAGCAAGTGAAGTCAAAAACATTTGTCATCGGTATTCGTAATTTCGTATTAATTAATGCGACGTTGACGATTTTAATGGCAGTGAGTGTAGCGCTTCAACAATTGACATGAGAAAAGGGGGCTTCTTTGAATGATAGAAAAACTAATATTAGGTCGTTTTGTTCCAGGGGAGTCCTTGATTCATGGTTTGGATGCGCGAACGAAACTTTTAGCAGGTTTTTATTATATCGGTATTTTATTTTTAGCGAATAACTGGTGGACATACGCCTTAATGGTTTTGTTCACACTCATGGTCATTCAAATGACAGGTATCAAGTTAAAAGTGTTTATAAAAGGTGTAAAACCACTTATTTGGCTAATTTTATTTACAGTAGTAATGCAAATACTATTTGCGAGTGGCGGAACGATTTATTTTGATTGGGGTCCATTTACAATCTCTTCATTTGGGCTTTTGAACGGCGTATTTGTGTTTTTGCGCTTTGTCTTAATTATCATGATGTCGACCGTTATCACGCTCACAACGACGCCTATGAACCTGACAGACGCAATTGCTTACATCCTTCGTCCATTTGCAGTGCTCAAAGTGCCAGTGAACGACATTGCGTTAATGATTTCGGTGGCGCTTCGTTTTATTCCAACGCTCATGGGAGAAACGGATAAAATCATGAAAGCGCAGCGAGCTCGTGGAGTGGATTTTGGTGAAGGCAATCTTTTTGAACAAATGAAAGTTGTTGTCCCGATTTTTATTCCGTTATTTGTTAGTTCGTTTAACCGAGCGGAAGAATTAGCGGATGCAATGGAAGCAAGAGGGTATCAAGGAGGCGAAGGGCGCACGCGATTCCGAATATTGCATTGGCATCTTGGAGATTTGATTGCGGCATGCGTAATGATACTTTTAACCGCAGGACTCGTAATACTAAGAACATCTTAAAAACATTCGATATTAACGGATGTTTTTTCTTTTTGGCGAAATTTGAAAAACAGCTTTATCATGCGGTTTATACGCAAAGCGGAACCGAGAATCTTCTATATAAAAGATTCTATGAAAATAACTTAAAACTTTTTTCAAAAAGCGGTTGATTACTACCCCTAACCCGTGTATAATAGATAAAGTGCAAATGGACAGGCATTGGTCTGCCCTTTTGACAACGAGCACCCCGGTATTGCCGGGAATGCCCATGTGATGAAGTGAAAGGTTGCTGACACACCCGGCCGCTTTGCCATGGCGGATGTTCAGGTAATTTTCACGGAGAATGTCTATTTTAAAAGTAGGCGAAAAGGAGGGAAAGTAATGGCAAAACAAAAAATTCGTATTCGTTTAAAAGCTTATGATCACCGTATTTTGGATCAATCAGCAGAAAAGATTGTAGAAACAGCGAAACGCTCAGGTGCTTCCGTATCTGGTCCGATTCCACTTCCAACAGAGAAGTCAATCTACACAGTCTTGCGTGCGGTCCACAAATATAAAGACTCTCGTGAGCAATTCGAAATGCGTACACACAAACGTTTAATCGACATCGTTAATCCAACACCACAAACAGTTGATAGCTTGATGCGTTTAGACTTGCCAAGCGGTGTGGACATCGAAATCAAACTATAATAAGAATATATTAAATTAACAGGAGGTGTGACTCATGACCAAAGGAATCTTAGGTAGAAAAGTAGGGATGACACAAGTTTTCACTGAAAACGGCGAACTTATTCCAGTAACAGTAATCGAAGCAGCACAAAACGTGGTACTTCAAAAGAAAACTGTTGAAACTGACGGCTATGAAGCTGTACAAATCGGTTTCGAAGATAAGAGAGCAATTTTGTCAAACAAACCCGAACAAGGTCATGTAGCAAAAGCCAATACTACTCCTAAGCGCTTCATTCGCGAATTCCGCGATGTAAACTTAGACGAGTATGAGATTGGTGCAGAAGTAAAAGTAGATGTATTCGCAGAAGGTGACATCATCGACGCGACAGGCGTATCGAAAGGTAAAGGATTCCAAGGTGTTATTAAACGCCACGGACAATCACGCGGCCCTATGGCCCACGGTTCCCGTTACCATCGTCGCCCAGGTTCAATGGGTCCAGTAGCACCTAACCGTGTTTTCAAAAATAAACTACTTCCAGGTCGTATGGGTGGAGAACAAATCACTATCCAAAACCTCGAAATCGTTAAAGTAGACGTTGAAAAGAACGTTCTTTTAGTAAAAGGTAACGTTCCAGGCGCTAAAAAAGCATTAGTTCAAATTAAAACTGCTACTAAAGCAAAATAATTCATTTGGAAAGGAGGACTAACGAATGCCAAAATTAAGCTTACTTAAACAAGATGGAACAAACGCTGGCGAAATTACTTTAAACGACACTGTTTTCGGTATCGAACCAAATGAAAAAGTTGTTGTTGATGTGATTTTGAGCCAACGTGCATCCCTACGTCAAGGGACTCACAAAGTAAAAAATCGTTCAGAAGTACGTGGTGGCGGACGTAAACCATGGCGTCAAAAAGGTACAGGTCGTGCCCGTCAAGGTTCAATCCGTTCCCCGCAATGGCGTGGCGGTGGTGTCGTATTCGGCCCAACACCTCGTTCATATGCTTACAAATTACCTAAGAAAGTTCGTCGTTTAGCGATTAAATCAATTCTTTCTTCTAAAGTAAATGAAGAAAAATTAGTTGTACTTGAAGGTTTGACTTTCGATGCACCTAAAACAAAAGAATTTGCGGCTTTTCTTAAAAATATCTCTGTAGATACTAAGGCACTAATCGTAGTTGCTGGTGAAAGTGAAAATGTAGAATTATCTGCACGCAACTTACAAGGCATTACAGTTATTCCGGCTGAAAGTATCTCAGTACTAGAAGTTGCTAAACATGATAAATTAATTATCACTAAAGCAGCTGTCGAAAAAGTAGAGGAGGTGCTCGCATAATGGATGCACGCGACATCATTAAGCGCCCAGTTGTAACTGAAGAATCTACAAGCATTCTCGACGATAAGAAATATACATTTGAAGTAGATACTCGCGCAACTAAAACGCAAGTAAAATACGCAGTTGAAGAAATTTTCGACGTAAAAGTTGCTAAAGTAAACGTAATGAATTACAAAGGCAAACTTAAACGTATGGGCCGTTATGCAGGTTACACTAACAAACGCCGTAAAGCGATTGTTACTGTTACAGCTGACAGCAAAGAAATTCAATTCTTTGAAGTATAATTCGACTAACTTTAAATAAATCTAACGAGGAGGGGAAACAATGGCGATCAAAAAGTATAAACCTACCACTAACGGGCGCCGGCACATGACTAGTTCTGATTTCGCTGAGATTACTACAAGTACTCCAGAAAAATCTTTACTACGTCCTCTTAAAAAGAAAGCCGGACGCAATAACCAAGGTAAGTTAACTGTTCGTCATCACGGCGGTGGCCATAAACGCCAATACCGCGTGATTGATTTCAAACGTAACAAAGATGGTATTCCTGGACGCGTTGCAACGATCGAGTACGATCCAAACCGTTCTGCTAATATTGCTCTAATCAACTATGCTGATGGAGAAAAACGCTACATCATCGCAGCGAAAGGCCTTGAAGTAGGCCAAACAATTTATTCAGGAGCAGAAGCTGACATCAAAGTCGGTAATGCACTAGAATTAAAAGATATTCCAGTGGGTACTGTTATCCACAATATCGAAATGAAACCTGGTAAAGGTGGACAATTAGTACGTTCTGCTGGAACAAGTGCTCAAGTGCTTGGTAAAGAAGGTAAATACGTATTAATCCGCTTAAACTCTGGTGAAGTTCGCATGATTCTTGCTACTTGCCGTGCTACAATCGGTCAAGTTGGTAACGAACAACACGAACTTATCAACATCGGTAAAGCAGGTCGTTCACGTTGGATGGGTAAACGCCCAACTGTTCGTGGATCTGTAATGAACCCGAACGATCACCCACACGGTGGTGGTGAAGGTAAAGCTCCAATCGGCCGTAAATCGCCAATGTCTCCATGGGGTAAACCAACTCTTGGATACAAAACACGTAAGAAAAACAACAACTCCGATAAATTTATCGTACGTCGTCGTAAGAAAAAATAATCGGATCAATAGATTGAATAAAATTGGTAGCAGGATAGCGAGGACATGCGTTCTCAGCTTCCTGACTATGCGAAGGGAGGTTCCGTCATGGGTCGTAGTTTGAAAAAAGGACCTTTTGTTGATGACCACTTGATGAAGAAAGTGGAAGCAGCAGCAGAAAGCGAAAAGAAACAAGTAATTAAAACTTGGTCTCGTCGCTCCACGATTTTCCCAACTTTTGTTGGACAAACAATCGCAGTATATGATGGACGTAAACACGTTCCTGTTTATGTTCAAGAAGATATGGTAGGACACAAACTGGGCGAATTCGCACCAACTCGTACGTACCGCGGTCATGCGGGCGACGATAAAAAAACTAAACGCTAATTTGAGAGGAGGATATCCTAATGGCAAGTGAAGTTACAAGCGCAAAAGCCGTTGCCAAAACGGTTCGTATTGCTCCTCGCAAAGCTAGAATCGTCATTGATTTAATTCGAGGCAAGCAAGTTGGCGAAGCAATTGCAATCTTGAAGTATACTCCAAGATCGGCTTCCCCAATTATTGAAAAAGTATTAAAATCTGCTATTGCTAACGCAGAGCATAACTATGATTTAGACATTAACAACCTTGTAGTAGAGGAAGCATTTGTTGACGAAGGTCCAACACTTAAACGTTTCCGTCCACGTGCACAAGGTCGTGCAAGTGCAATCAACAAACGTACTAGCCACATTACAGTTGTGGTATCTGAAGTGAAGGAGGGATAATTCGTGGGTCAAAAAGTACATCCAATAGGTATGCGTATCGGTGTCATCCGTGATTGGGACTCCAAATGGTACGCGGAAAAAGATTATGCGGACTTCTTACATGAAGATTTACGCATCCGTGATTACGTTGCAAAACGTCTATCTGACGCTTCTGTTTCTCGTGTAGAAATCGAACGTGCAGCTAACCGTGTGAATATCACTATTCATACTGCAAAACCTGGTATGGTTATCGGTAAAGGTGGTTCTGAAGTTGAAGCATTACGCAAAAACTTAAACGAACTTACTCAAAAACGTGTTCATATCAACATCGTAGAAATCAAACGTGCTGACCTAGACGCAAAATTGGTTGCTGAAAACATCGCTCGTCAATTGGAAGGTCGTGTATCTTTCCGTCGTGCGCAAAAACAAGCTATCCAACGTACTATGCGTGCTGGAGCAAAAGGTATCAAAACTCAAGTATCTGGTCGTCTTGGCGGAGCGGATATCGCTCGTGCTGAACACTATAGCGAAGGAACAGTACCTCTTCATACATTGCGTGCCGACATCGACTACGCATGGGAAGAAGCTGACACAACTTATGGTAAACTAGGCGTTAAAGTCTGGATCTACCGCGGTGAAGTCCTTCCTACGAAGAAAAACAATGTGGAAGGAGGAAAATAATAATGTTAGTTCCTAAACGTGTAAAATACCGTCGTGAATTCCGCGGAAACATGCGTGGACGCGCGAAAGGCGGAACTGAAGTTGCATTTGGTGAATATGGTCTTCAAGCAGTTGAAGCTTCTTGGATTACAAACCGTCAAATCGAAGCAGCTCGTATCGCAATGACTCGTTACATGAAACGTGGCGGTAAAGTTTGGATTAAAATTTTCCCTCATAAATCTTACACTTCTAAACCAATCGGGGTTCGGATGGGTAAAGGTAAAGGTGCTCCGGAAGGTTGGGTAAGCCCAGTCAAACGTGGCAAAATTATGTTTGAAATCGCAGGTGTTCCTGAAGATGTAGCGCGTGAAGCATTACGTCTAGCAGCACACAAACTGCCGGTCAAAACTAAGATCGTTAAACGTGAAGAAATTGGTGGTGAAGCAAATGAAAGCTAATGATATCCGTGATTTATCCACTACCGAAATCCAAGATCAAGAAAAAGCTTTGAAAGAAGAGCTCTTCAACCTGCGCTTTCAATTAGCTACTGGTCAATTAGAAAACACCGCACGTATTCGTGAGGTTCGTAAAGCAATTGCCCGTATGAAAACAATCGTTCGAGAAAGAGAACTTGCTTAAAAAAGAATCGTAAGGAGGTTTTAATACATGGCTGACCGTAACCAACGTAAAGTTTATACTGGTCGTGTTGTATCCGATAAAATGGATAAAACAATTACCGTGGTTGTTGAAACGTACAAGAAACATGGTTTGTACGGTAAACGCGTGAAGTATTCTAAAAAATTCAAAGCGCATGATGAAAATAACATTGCAAAAACTGGCGATGTAGTTCGTATTTCCGAAACTCGTCCATTGTCTGCAACTAAACATTTCCGTTTACTAGAAGTTGTAGAAGAAGCAGTAATTATCTAAATCAAAAGTTAAAAATAGATTGTGAAAAGTTGCCGAGTGCAATTTTTCCGACCCGTTATTCTGGAAGGAGGGTGTCCTAATGATTCAACAAGAAAGTCGTATGAAAGTGGCTGATAACTCTGGTGCTCGTGAAGTTTTAACTATTAAAGTACTAGGTGGATCAGGACGCAAAACTGCTAACATTGGCGATGTTGTCGTGTGTACCGTTAAACAAGCAACACCAGGCGGCGTTGTCAAAAAAGGTGAAGTTGTTAAAGCAGTAATCGTTCGTACTAAGAGTGGAGCACGTCGTCAAGACGGTTCTTACATCAAGTTTGATGAAAATGCATGTGTCATTATCCGTGACGATAAAAGTCCTCGTGGAACACGTATTTTTGGACCTGTTGCTCGCGAACTTCGTGAAAACAACTTTATGAAGATCGTTTCTTTAGCTCCAGAAGTTCTTTAAAAAATAAGTTCCAAGAAATCAAGGAGGTGCT
This sequence comes from Listeria monocytogenes, assembly GCF_900187225.1. GTDB lineage: Bacteria > Bacillota > Bacilli > Lactobacillales > Listeriaceae > Listeria > Listeria monocytogenes. Next base: position 2,624,668 of record NZ_LT906436.1, on the reverse strand, counting down.
ATACCAATGCATGTCAAAAAAGGTGATAAAGTAAAAGTTATTACTGGTAAAGATAAAGGCAAATCCGGCAAAGTGCTCGCAGCATTTCCGAAAAAGGATCGCGTACTTATCGAAGGAATCAATATGGTTAAAAAACATACAAAACCTTCCAACGTCAACCCGCAAGGCGGAATCTTGAATGTTGAAGCACCAATCCACGTTTCAAACGTAATGCTACTTGACCCTAAAACAGGCGAACCTACTCGTGTAGGATACGAAGTTAAAGGCGACAAGAAAGTACGCGTAGCAAAAAAATCCGGTGAAGTAATAGATAAATAATAGTCGTAGGAAGGAGGGAATATTACATGAATCGCCTTAAAGATCAATATCTTAAGGAAATTGTTCCTGCTTTAATGAGCAAATTCAATTATGACTCCGTAATGGAGGTTCCAAAAATAGATAAAATCGTAATCAACACTGGTGTTGGTGACGCTACAGCAAATGCGAAAGTTTTAGACAGTGCAGTTGAGGAGTTAGCTCTTATCACTGGTCAAAAACCTGTAATCACAAAAGCAAAAAATTCTATCGCTGGTTTCCGTCTTCGTGAAGGAATGCCAATCGGTGCTAAAGTAACTTTGCGTGGTGAACGCATGTATGATTTCTTAGATAAATTAGTTACTGTTTCACTTCCACGTGTTCGTGATTTCCGTGGCGTATCGAAAAAAGCTTTCGATGGCCGTGGTAACTATACGTTGGGTGTTAGAGAGCAACTTATTTTCCCTGAAATTGATTACGATCAAGTATCAAAAGTACGCGGTATGGACGTAGTAATCGTTACAACTGCCAAAAGTGATGAAGAATCTCATGAGTTACTAACTCAACTTGGGATGCCATTTCAAAAGTAATCAAAACTAATTTAGTAGGGAGGCGAAAACGTGGCTAAGAAATCCATGATCGCGAAGCAAAAACGTACACCTAAATACGCTGTTCAAGCATATACTCGTTGTGAACGTTGTGGTCGTCCACATTCCGTTATTCGCAAATTTAAATTATGCCGTATTTGTTTCCGTGAACTTGCCTATAAAGGTCAAATTCCCGGCGTGAAAAAAGCAAGCTGGTAAGAAAGAGTTTAAGGAAGGAGGGTATTATACATGGTGATGACAGATCCAATTGCAGATTTTCTAACTCGCATTCGTAATGCAAACATGGTTAAACATGATAAATTAGAACTGCCTGCATCCAAAATCAAAAAAGAAATTGCTGAAATATTGAAGCGTGAAGGTTTTATCCGTGACGTTGAGTATATTGAAGATGACAATGCTGGAACAATCCGTGTTTTCTTAAAATATGGAGCGACTGGCGAACGTGTAATCACTGGTTTGAAACGTATTAGTAAGCCAGGTTTGCGTGTATATGCAAAATCAACTGAGGTGCCTAAAGTACTTAACGGTCTAGGTATCGCAATCGTGTCTACTTCCCAAGGTGTTTTAACCGACAAAGAAGCCCGTGCTAAACAAGTCGGCGGAGAAGTACTAGCATACGTTTGGTAAGAAAAAGTAAACCATAAGGAGGTGCAATAAATGTCCCGTATAGGTAAAAAAACTATTGTGATTCCTGCAGGTGTAACAGTTACACTTAATGGATCAACAGCAACAGTTAAAGGTCCTAAAGGTGAACTTGTAAAAGAGTTCAACCCAGAAATTACTATTAAAATCGAAGGCAACGAAATTAACGTTTCTCGCCCGACTGATAATAAAAACCACCGTGCACTTCATGGTACAACTCGTGCTATTCTTAATAACATGGTTGTCGGAGTTTCCGAGGGTTATGAAAAGAAATTAGAACTTATCGGTGTTGGTTACCGTGCGCAAAAACAAGGCGATAAGCTTGTTCTTAACGTAGGGTACTCTCATCCAGTAGAGTTTGTTGCTCCTAAAGGCGTAGATATTGAAGTTCCTGCAAACACACAAGTGATTGTTAAAGGATACAACAAGGAACACGTTGGCGAGTTAGCTGCAAACATTCGTGCCGTACGTCCACCAGAGCCATATAAAGGTAAAGGTATTCGTTACGAAGGCGAACATGTACGCCGTAAAGAAGGTAAAACTGGTAAATAATGCCGCTTAATTAGGCAAATGAGAGAAGAGGTGAGTCGTGTGATTACCAAAATCGACAAAAATAAAGTACGTAAAAAAAGACATGCTCGTGTTCGTTCTAAGATTTCTGGAACTGAAAGTCGTCCACGTTTAAACGTATTCCGTTCAAACAAAAACATTTATGCTCAAATTATTGATGATGTAAATGGTGTGACACTTGCAAGTGCGTCTAATTTAGATAAAGATTTCGGTTCTGCTGAATCCAAAGTTGATGCAGCAAGCAAAGTTGGCGAACTAGTTGCTAAACGTGCTTCCGAAAAAGGTATTACTTCTGTCACTTTTGACCGTGGAGGATACTTATATCATGGCCGCGTGAAAGCTCTTGCTGAAGCAGCTCGCGAAAATGGACTAGAATTTTAATAAGAAGGAGGGACATATTACATGCCTGAGCAAATTGATGGAAACAAATTAGATTTAGAAGAACGCGTTGTTACAATCAACCGTGTTGCTAAAGTAGTTAAAGGTGGACGTCGTTTCCGTTTCACAGCACTTGTTGTTGTTGGAGACAAAAATGGTCATGTTGGTTTCGGTACTGGTAAAGCGCAAGAAGTTCCAGATGCTATCCGTAAAGCTGTTGAGGATGCTAAAAAGAACATGGTGCTTGTACCAACTGTAGACACAACTATTCCACACACTGTAGTCGGACATTTTGGTGGCGGAGAAATTCTTCTTAAACCTGCTAGTGCCGGTTCTGGTGTAACTGCTGGTGGTCCCGTTCGTGCGGTCCTAGAACTTGCTGGTGTTGCTGATGTATCTTCCAAATCGCTTGGATCTAATACACCAATTAACATGGTACGTGCTACAATCGACGGAATTAAACAACTGAAAAACGCTGAAGATGTTGCGAAACTTCGTGGCAAAACAGTAGAAGAATTGTTAGGATAAGGAGGGAATTATCATTATGGCGAAGTTAGAAATTACTCTAAAACGTAGCTTAATCGGACGCCCTCAACCACAACGCAAAACTGTTCAAGCATTAGGTCTTGGTAAAACAAATTCTGTAGTGGTTAAAGAAGATAATCCTGCAATTCGTGGGATGATCACTAAAGTAAGTCATTTAGTGGACGTCAAAGAAGTTTAAGCTTAAAATTATTATGCAATTGATAGAATTTGTTAAATAGGAGGAGGTGCTTGACATGAAACTACATGAACTTAAGCCTTCAGAAGGTTCTCGTAAAGAACGTAATCGTGTTGGTCGTGGAACAGGCTCTGGTAACGGCAAAACTTCAGGACGCGGTCATAAAGGACAAAAAGCTCGTTCTGGTGGTGGCGTACGTTTAGGTTTTGAAGGTGGACAACTTCCACTTTTCCGTCGTATTCCAAAACGTGGATTCACAAATATCAACCGTAAAGAATTTGCTATCGTGAACTTAGATGTTTTAAACCGCTTTGAAGATGGTACAGAAGTAACACCAGAACTTTTAGTTGAAACTGGAATTATTCGTAATGAAAAATCCGGAATCAAGATTTTATCTAATGGAAATATCGAGAAAAAACTTACTGTGAAAGCGAACAAATTCTCTGCAGCTGCGAAAGAAGCAATTGAAGCAGCTGGCGGAAAAACTGAGGTGATCTAATGTTTCAAACGTTAGTTAACTTCTTCAAAGTAGCAGACATCCGTAAAAAAATACTATTTACATTAGCAATGCTAGTTATTTTCCGTATTGGTACATTCGTGCCAGTACCGGGAGTTAACGCAGCAGCTTTACAATCTAGTATGGATGGCGGTATTTTGGGGTTCTTAAATACATTTAATGGTGGGGCTTTAAAAAACTTCTCAATTTTTGCCATGGGTGTAATGCCTTACATTACATCTTCCATTATTGTTCAGTTACTTCAAATGGACGTTGTTCCTAAATTGACTGAGTGGTCGAAGCAAGGGGAAATGGGTCGTAAAAAACTCAATCAACTTACTAGATACATGACAATCGGACTTGGTTTAGTGGAAGCTTTCGGTATGGCATACGGATTTAACCGCATGTCTTCAGCTGGCTTAGTAATTGAACCTTCCATTGGTAGATATGCAATTATCGCTATTGTATTGACTACTGGTACAATGTTCTTAATGTGGTTAGGTGAACAGATCACTGTTAAAGGCGTTGGTAATGGTGTTTCCATCATTATCTTTGCAGGTATCGTTGCTCGTATTCCTGATGGAGTTCGTCAATTATATGTTTCGCAAATTGAAAACGCTGGTGATCAACTTTTCCTACATGTTCTGACATTAGTTGGTGTAGGGGTTGCGATTTTAGCTATTGTTGTAGCTGTAATCTTCTTCCAACAAGCATTACGTAAAATTCCAATTCAATACTCTAAACGTGTAGCAGGAGCAAAACAATCGGGCGCGCAAGCAACGCACTTGCCGTTAAAACTTAACTCTGCCGGAGTTATCCCTGTTATCTTTGCAAGTGCATTTATTATTACACCACAAACTATCCTTACTTTCTTTGATCAAAGTAACGATGTTGTAAAAGTATTGAAAGACGTGTTTGATTACACAAAACCAATTGGTATGATTTTATATGTTGCACTAATTGTTGCTTTCACTTATTTCTATGCTTTCATTCAAGTGAACCCTGAGAAAGTTGCAGACAACTTGAAAAAGCAAGGTGGGTATATTCCTAGTAAACGTCCTGGTCGGGAAACACAAGCTTATCTTACATCGGTACTTTACCGTCTAACATTTGTTGGTGCAATTTTCCTTTCAGCGGTTGCTATACTTCCAACTATCGGTACTACTGTGTTTAGTTTACCGCAGTCACTTGCCGTTGGTGGTACAAGCCTACTAATTGTTATCGGGGTAGCATTAGATACTACGAAACAACTCGAAGGACAACTTGTAAAAAGGAACTATCGGGGATTTATCAAATAACACGCAGTTCTTGTTAGGATTTCCTAGCAGGAGCTAGCGCGTAATAAGGGGCGAAACAGTTGAAATTAGTATTAATGGGACTGCCCGGCGCCGGAAAAGGCACACAAGCGGAACAGATTGTTGAGAAATACAACATTCCTCATATTTCCACTGGAGATATGTTCCGAGCAGCTATGAAAAATAATACGGAATTAGGACGCAAGGCTAAATCGTTCATGGATAATGGCGACCTTGTACCTGACGAAGTAACAAATGGTATCGTTCGTGAACGTTTAAGCGAAGATGATGCTAAGGATGGTTTCTTGCTTGACGGTTTTCCACGTACTGTGGAACAAGCGCAAGAATTAGAAAACATTCTAAGTGATTTAGGGACAGAACTTGATGCTGTCATTAACATTGATGTTGAAAAAGATGTTTTGATGAAACGTCTTACCGGTCGCTGGATTTGCCGAACTTGCGGTAAAACTTACCACGAAATTTACAACCCACCGAAAGTACCTGGGAAATGTGATTTAGATGGTGGAGAACTTTACCAACGCGATGACGACAAGAAAGAAACGGTTGAAAAACGACTAAATGTAAATATGAAACAGACCAAGCCGCTTCTAGATTTTTATTCTGAAAAGGGTAAACTTCATAACATAAACGGCGAGCAAGAAATTAAAGACGTTTTTGTAGATGTGGAAAAAATTCTTGCTTCTTTTTGAGGAGTGAGCTGTGCTGAATCACTGTCAAAATCAATGCGTGCAAATTAGATTAGTTTGTAGTATAATGGATAATTGGCAGTGGAATTAAAGGCATCTAAGCAAATCATGATGAACGAGAGAACCGTTTGAAGATCATCCGAATGACGTATATGTTCTACCTGACCTGTTCAGCCGCAATACTTTTGCGAGTGACAGTTCTTCTGGTTTTTACGGATTTCACTTTTACAGGTTGTCTGAAAAGCTGGCGAAATGTGTTGCCTTTTAATGAAGTGCATCCATTTTTGCATGTTTTACGTTTTTTTCATGTAAGAGAAATAGTTACACTGAAAGGATTAGGCCTGCATCAGGAACAAATCCAAGAATACAAGAAGGAGGTAGCAAACATATGGCAAAGGAAGATGTTATTGAAGTAGAAGGCGTAGTACAAGAAACTCTACCAAACGCGATGTTCAATGTTGAACTCGAAAATGGTCATAAAGTACTGGCAACTGTTTCTGGTAAAATCCGTATGCATTACATTCGTATTTTACCCGGAGATAAAGTGACAGTAGAGCTTTCTCCATACGACCTGACACGCGGAAGAATTACTTATCGTTTCAAATAATTTGCACTCCGAAATTGAATTTATATACCGGTCTGGTTTATCCAGCTTAGAAATTATCGGTTTATAGAGACATTTTCTCTAATAAACAAGGAGGTATATCTATATGAAAGTAAGACCATCAGTGAAACCTATGTGCGAAAAATGTAAAGTTATTCGTCGTAAAGGTAAAGTAATGGTAATTTGTGAAAATCCAAAACATAAACAAAAACAAGGATAAGAGGAGGTGCTTAAGTAAATGGCACGTATTGCAGGTGTGGACGTTCCACGTGAAAAACGTATTGTTATTTCCCTGACTTACATTTATGGTATCGGTAAACAAACAGCTAAAGAAGTTCTTGCTGAAGCTGGCGTTTCTGAAGATACTCGTACTCGTGATTTAACTGAAGAAGAGCTAGGTAAAATCCGTGAAATCTTAGACCGTATTAAAGTTGAAGGTGACCTTCGTCGTGAAGTAAACTTAAACATTAAACGTCTAATCGAAATCGGTTCTTACCGTGGCATGCGTCACCGTCGTGGACTTCCAGTTCGCGGACAAAATACAAAAAATAATGCCCGTACTCGTAAAGGCCCGTCCAAAACAGTAGCAGGCAAAAAGAAATAATAGTAAAGGAGGTAGTTAGTGAATGGCTCGTAAAACAAATACTCGTAAACGCCGTGTGAAAAAGAATATCGAATCTGGTATTGCACACATCCGTTCTACATTTAATAATACGATCGTAATGATTACTGACACACATGGTAATGCTTTAGCTTGGTCAAGTGCAGGTTCCCTAGGATTTAAAGGTTCTCGTAAATCTACTCCTTTCGCAGCGCAAATGGCAGCTGAAAGTGCAGCAAAATCAGCACAAGAACATGGTTTGAAAACATTAGAAGTAACTGTTAAAGGTCCTGGTTCAGGTCGTGAAGCGGCTATCCGTGCACTACAAGCAGCTGGTCTTGAAGTAACAGCTATTAAAGATGTAACTCCAGTTCCACATAACGGATGTCGTCCTCCAAAACGTCGTCGCGTATAAGTGGTCGTTTTCTTTTGCCAATAGTAGATTTTTACTGTCTTAACTATCAAGGCAGAGAGTTTGACATAAAGACTGATATTCTAGACGTTTTGAAGGAGGGTAAATTTGAATGATCGAAATTGAAAAGCCAAAAATCGAGACGATTGAGATCAGCGATGATGCCAAGTATGGAAAGTTTGTTGTAGAGCCACTTGAGCGTGGATATGGTACAACTTTGGGTAACTCCTTACGTCGTATTCTATTATCTTCTCTTCCAGGTGCAGCAGTAACCTCTATCCAAATTGATGGAGCTTTACATGAGTTTTCTGTAATTGAAGGTGTAGTAGAAGATGTAACAACCATGATTTTAAATATTAAAAAACTTGCGCTAAAAATCTATTCTGATGAAGAAAAAACATTAGAAATTGATATGCAAGGTCCTGGTGTAGTAACTGCAGCTGACATTAATTATGACAGCGACGTTGAGATTTTAAATCCCGACTTACACATTGCTACATTAAGTGATAATGCTAAATTTCATGTGCGTTTAAATGCGACTCGTGGTCGTGGTTACACACCTGCTGATCAAAATAAACGCGAAAATATGCCAATTGGTGTACTTCCAGTCGATTCAATTTTTTCACCGGTTATCCGTGTGAACTATCAAGTGGAAAATACACGTGTTGGACAATCAACTAATTATGATAAGCTTACGTTTGATGTGTTAACTGACGGAAGTATCAGCCCAGAAGAAGCAGTTTCACTTGGAGCTAAAATTCTTTCTGAGCATTTAAGTATCTTCGTTAACTTAACAGATGAAGCACAAAAAGCTGAAATTATGATTGAAAAAGAAGAAAGCCATAAAGAGAAAGTGCTTGAAATGACTATTGAAGAATTAGACTTGTCTGTTCGTTCATATAATTGTTTGAAACGCGCTGGAATCAATACAGTACAGGAACTTGCTGACAAATCCGAAGACGATATGATGAAAGTCCGTAACTTGGGCCGTAAATCGCTTGAGGAAGTTAAAGTAAAACTGGCTGACCTTGGCTTATCTCTAAGAAACGAAAACTGATAAAGGAGGCAATTCCATGGGTTACAGAAAATTAGGTCGTACAAGCTCACAACGTAAAGCATTACTACGTGATCTTGCAACGGATTTAATCGTATTTGAACGTATTGAAACAACAGAAGCTCGCGCTAAAGAGATTCGTAAAGTTGTTGAAAAACTAATCACTTCTGGGAAAAAAGGAGACTTGCACGCTCGTCGTCAAGCAGCTGCTTTCATCCGTCATGAAGTTGTAGAAGTAGTACAAGTAGATGCTAAAGGTAAAGATGGTTCTACTGTGAAGAAAAACCGTCCTGTATACGCTCTACAAAAACTATTTGATGATGTTGCTCCACGTTACGCGGAACGTCAAGGTGGTTACACTCGTATCTTGAAAAAAGGTCCACGTCGCGGTGACGGCGCACCAATGGTTATTATTGAATTAGTTTAATAATAAAACGTTTAAAGCAAGTGGAGTGTCATGATATGGGGACTTCGTGTTTCCTTGTCTAGCTCTGTGTTTCCTAGTCTATTTAATCATAGGCTAGGAAGCAGGCTTTTTTTGTTTGACCTGTTATCTTCGGATAGCAGGTCTTTTTCTTGCCTTTATGCAGTAAAACATCTATAGTAAATCCCAAAGATAAGAGGAGGACTAAGAATGCGCCCGTTAACTGACTCGCAAATTGCTCAAAATCGACTACATAATTCTGGACTACTACAGTCTAAATTCCCGACCGCAGAGGAAGCAACTCGTGCGTTATTTGGCATCCAGTCCCAGTATCAACAATTTGGAGAGATTAGTTTATTTAACCGTGTAGACAATTTGACGAAAGAAAATCTGCAAATAACTTACGATAAAAAAGACTTAATCAAAATCTGGGGCCAAAGAATGACCGTGCATATGTATGCGCCTGATGATTGGTTTTATGTCCATGATGTGTATGCGCACAAAAACAATTGGTCACGAAAGCATACAGACTCACTAGGACACGATTTGGACGACCTTTTGGCAGAAATGGAAGAATTACTCTTGCGCGACGAGAAAGTGCCTAAAGAGGCTTTTGGGGCGTTATTCGGCGACCATGCAAAAGAATTAATGACTTGGGGTGGGGTTTTCATTCAAGGTTCACTTGATGGTAAGCTGTTTTGTGTGCCGGAGTCCCCTAAAACTCGATTTTATAGTCATCGGAGCCGAATTGATTCGAAGTCCCATGAAGAATGGCTAAATATCGAGCGAAATCAAACAGGGCTCGAAACAATGATCGATCGTTATTTTAGTGCGTACGGACCAGCGACAATACAGGATTTCAAACATTGGAGCGGTTTGCGCAATAGCGAGTACATGACGACCCTCGAAAAACAGCTTGAAAACTATTTTTGCTATATTGGAGAAGACGGAAAAACTTATTATAGTAAAACAGAAACGCACGATGAGCAAGAAATGGATACGCCTTTACTCCTAGGAAAATTTGATCCACTTTTTGTTAGTTATGCGAAAAAGAATTGGCTTGCGAATGAGAAAGAAACAAGTTTGATTTGGCGCATTGCTGGACAAATCGAGGCGGTCTTGATAATAAACGGCCAATTTTTCGGAACGTGGCGATATAAAGTATCAGGGGAGAAAATCATTTTTAATTTCTACCTTAGTAAAAAGTTAACTAAAAAAAGCCAAAAAATAGTTGAAATAGAAGCGATGAAACTTGCTGGATTCCTGCATAAGAAATATCAAGGCAGCATTTTTGAACTAATATAAAAGAAACCTCATTGCAGTGCGCAACGAGGTTTTTCTTTTTATAAAAAGGGCATTTCTGGGAAGTAATCTAACGGTAACTTGATACTTGTAGTGATGTTTGGCTTACAAAGTTTGCAGACTTGGAAATCAGCTTGTAGAGAAATGAGGAACAGCGCATCCTCTGTCGTCATCTTGTCTGATTCTGTAAGTAAAGTTATCATATTATGCATTGTTTTTTGAGTAGCTTTTTCAATTGTAATATCTGATGCTAAACAAATTAAGTTATGGTAATGGATGATTGTTGGCGTTGGAGCCGTGCGATTTTTAAGGATTTGTAGTCGTAAAGTGACTTCCGCCGGCGCCTCTGCACTTGTTGCTGTTATTTTTCCGAAACCAGTCGTTGCTCGAACATTGCCGACATGAAGTGATGCGCCGTATTTTTCAACTGGTAAAAAGATTGTTGCGCCTTCTGTGATTTTGGAAGAGTCAAGTAGTCCGCCGTTTTTAGTAGGTACCTTACTTGGATTTAATTCTTCTGTCTTTAATAGGCCGATTGTTTTCCTTATCGGAATATGAATATCTTCTGAATAGATAATCTGGTTGTTTTCGACTTTGTAGCATCGAGTGGAGTTGCTTGTTAATAAATCATCTGTTATCCCGATGTTCGGCCCGTTTAGCAAAAAGACCTCCGTCCCTAGGAGTTCAATTTTTTCAATCGTTATAGCTAATAAATCCCCCGGTCTTGCTTCTTCAATATAGATTGGTCCGGTAGTTGGTGAAAATTGTTTCCAATCTAGTTCCCCGTAATGAAGCTGTTTGGCGTGAATTTGGCCATTGAAGTGGTCTTTTGTTTTTATTTTTACCACAGAGCCATCTTTCACTCTAATCGCAGGTTCCGTTGATTTTTCCATCTCAAAAATCGAACGTTCTGAGGTTACAAAGTTTTTCATTTCATCCCTTCTCCTATTCTGTTTATGCTGACGGGTGAATTATAGCAAAAGGGGAAGCCGGAAGTAAATGGATATTCTGTGAACAAAAACGTGTGAAAATCATTGGAAAAGCTCTGTTTACTCCATTTTTTCCACCGTTACATTAGGAAGTGTTTGGATAAAGTGAAATAGTTCATATTCATCGTTCTTATTCTTTGTTTTTACAACAATATTTACACGAATAAAAAGACTTTCGCCAATGAGTTCTTTTTCGCTGGAGTAGGAAATGATTTGCTGTTTGTTTTGTTTAATTTGATCGGTAACTTTGACGAGGTTTTCCTGTTTGTCGGTTGAATAAATAATCGCAGTTGTATGAAAGGCGAACGATTTAAAAATAATGCTGAGAAACTCTAAACCAATTAATGTCAGTAAAGTAGCGGCGATACCAACCCAGTACATCCCGGCGCCAATGGCAAGTCCGATACCAGCTGTCGCCCAAAGTCCGGCAGCTGTTGTTAGACCGCGAACGAATTTCTTTTGGATAATAATCGTACCAGCGCCAATAAAGCCAATACCGCTTACCACTTGGGCAGCGACACGACTTGGGTCGAACGATACATTTTGCATGGTGGCGATTTGAGAAAAACCGTACTGAGAGACGATCATAATCAAAGCGCTACCTAAAGAAACCAAGAAATGTGTCCGGAATCCAGCTTCCTTCGCCCTGATTTCTCGGTCAAGTCCAATAATTGCTCCAAGGAGACCCGCAACAACAAGCCGTAAAATAAAATCTGCTAACATAGTTATCACATCCTTAACGTTAATATATTCCCTTTGGCATTAAACCAAAACAATCAAAAAGGAAATTTTGCGCCGGATGGATGTTTATACTATAATAAACAATGAATGGTCAAAAAGTGAGGTGTTAAGCGTGGCAGAAAGTTTTGTAAGATTAGAGCACGTTTTTTATAAATATGAGGATACGGAAAAATATGCAGTGAAAGATGTATCTATTTCTGCTCAAAAAGGGGAATGGGTTGCACTTGTTGGTCATAATGGTTCAGGTAAATCAACTATTGCAAAATTGCTAAACGGCTTACTTTTTCCGGAAGATGGCTTAATTAAAATCGGGCATTTTGTTTTGTCTGAAAAAAATATATGGGAAATTAGACGACAAGTAGGCATGGTTTTCCAAAATCCGGATAACCAATTTGTCGGGGCTACTGTGCAAGATGATGTGGCATTTGGGCTTGAAAATCACGGTGTTCCACATGATACGATGGTCGAACGTGTGGAATCGGCTTTGAATGAAGTTGGTATGCAAAGCTACGCGCTACATGAACCGGCGAGACTTTCTGGTGGGCAAAAGCAACGTGTCGCAATTGCGGGCGTTTTGGCGCTGCAGCCGGATGTGATTATTTTGGATGAGGCGACTTCGATGCTTGATCCAAGAGGACGCGCTGAAGTAATGGAAACTATTCGAATTATGCGCGAACAGGAAGATATTACGGTGATTTCGATTACGCATGATTTGGATGAAGTCCTTTTTGCAGATCGGGTAATCGTGATGAATAAAGGTGAGATTCATAGTGAAGGTACGCCGAAAGAAATTTTCCAGCAAGCAGATGCAATGCGAGAAATTGGCCTAGGGGTTCCATTTATTATTGAATTACAAGAAAAATTAGTTGCAGGTGGCTTTGAAACAGGAAGTACCGTGCTATCGGAAGGAGCATTACTAGATCAATTATGGAAATTAAACTCGAACAACTAGGTTATTGTTATCAAAAAAATAGCCCTTTTGAAAAGCGAGCATTACTTGATGTGAATGTTTCTTTTGATTCTGGTAGCTATTCTGCAATTATTGGTCATACTGGCTCAGGGAAATCAACTTTGCTACAACACTTGAATGCCCTTTTAATGCCTACAGAAGGGAAAATTACAGTTGGTGATCGAGAAATCGTTGCCGGCGTGAAGCAAAAGAAACTACGCGATTTACGTAAAAAAGTCGGGATTGTGTTCCAATTTCCAGAAGCACAACTTTTTGAAGAAACGGTTGAAAAGGATATTTGTTTTGGACCGATGAACTTTGGCGTTTCCGAGGAAGATGCGAAACTGCGCGCCAAAAAAGTAATTTATGAAGTAGGACTGACCGAGGAAATTTTGTCACGTTCGCCGTTTGAACTTTCTGGTGGGCAAATGCGCCGGGTTGCAATTGCAGGTGTTTTGGCGATGGATCCAGAAGTGCTTGTGCTAGATGAGCCAACAGCAGGACTAGATCCTCATGGCCGCGAGGAAATCATGGAAATGTTCTACAATCTTCATAAAGAAAAAGGGCTCACGACGGTCCTTGTAACACATAGTATGGAAGATGCTGCTCGTTATGCGGAAAAGATTGTCTTGATGAAGGCGGGGACGGTTCTACAAATCGGTACGCCACGTGAAATTTTCGCGAAGCCAGACGAACTGGTTGATCTTGGGTTATCTGTACCGGATGTGGTGAGATTCCAAGGACTTTTTGAGCGCAAATTTGATGTGAAATTAACAAAAACCTGTTTAACCATTGATGAATTAACAACCGAAATGGCGCCTTATTTAGCGAAGGGCGGGGCATAATTATGATGGATAAAATGATTCTCGGACGTTATATTCCGGGGAACTCTTGGTTGCATCGAATTGACCCACGCGCGAAAATCACTGCTGTTATGGCGTTTATTGCGATTGTCTTTTTGGCTAATAATTGGCTGACGTATGCACTAATGTTTGTTTATGTATTGTATTTAGTCCTAACTTCGAAAGTGCCATTTTTATTTTTTATTAAAGGTTTACAACCAATTTTCTGGCTTATTTTAATTACGCTATTACTGCAAGTCTTTTTTACGAAAGGCGGGACAGTTTTAGTTGATTTAGGACTTTTACAAATAACAACACTCGGACTGGCAAATGGAGCGATGATGTTTTGCCGTTTTGTGCTTATTATTTTTATGACAACACTTTTAACATTAACGACAAGCCCGATTGAACTAACAGACGGACTGGAGAAAATTTTAGCGCCGTTTCGTTTAGTGCATTTACCAGTACATGAACTTGCTTTGATGCTGAGTATTTCTTTGCGATTTATTCCAACATTGATGGATGAAACGGAGAAAATTTTAAAAGCGCAAAAAGCTCGTGGGGTTGAATTTACGAGTGGAAAATGGAGTGATCGGATTAAAGCGATTATTCCGCTGCTCGTGCCTCTTTTTATTAGTGCGTTTAAGCGTGCGGAAGACTTGGCGATTGCGATGGAAGCTCGCGGTTATCGAGGTGGTAAAGGGAGAACAAGATTCCGTTTACTACGCTGGCGATTTGCAGATACATTTTTGTTAATTTCCTTAGCGGTATTAAGTGGATTATTATTTTGGTTGCGGAGTTGAAATGAATGACAAGATATAAAGCGATAATTTCTTATGATGGTAGTGGGTTTTATGGCTATCAGGTGCAGCCGAATACACGTACGGTCCAAGCGGAAATTGAAAAAGCACTGACAAAAATGCATAAAGGTAAGACTGTGCGGGTTACAGCATCGGGAAGAACAGATACTGGTGTTCATGCGAAAGGTCAGGTTATTCATTTCGATTCGGAACTGGATATCACTGCCGAAAAATTCCAAAAAGCTTTACAAGTCATGACCCCGTTTGATATTAGCTTTTTAACAGTGGAAGAAGTACCAGACGATTTCCATGCTAGATTTGGCACGGTCGGAAAAGAATATCGTTATGTGGTAAAACGGACGAAAATTTTTGATCCTTTTAGTCGGAATTTTGCGCTACATTATCCGTATGAACTGGATATTTCAAAAATGAAATTGGCGAGTAAACGCCTGATTGGCGAGCATGATTTTACAAGTTTCTGTTCGGCGAGAACGGAGCGGGATTCTAAAGTCCGGACGCTTTATAGTATTGATTTTTATGAAGAGGACGATGAGACGTTAGTGATTGCTTTTCAAGGGAATGGCTTTTTGTATAATATGGTGCGAATTTTGACTGGAACTCTGCTCGATGCAGGGCAAGGTCGAATCTCTCCGGATGATATTAGTGAGGCTTTATTAGCACGTGATAGGCAAAAATTAATTAGTAAAACTGCGCCGCCACAAGGGTTATATTTATGGCGAGTCGACTATGAATAAAAATTGGATGTTTTTTTGCAGAACGCATTGACTTTTTGCTCCAAAAACTGTATTATGGACTATGGTATTGTTTGCCCCACAATAAGCCCCGGAAGGTTGTTGTGTTTAAACAATAAAAATATAGAATAGCATTTCGGGAATTAGGAACAGTTTTCGGGAGCTAATTTGTTTCAATTTATTTAGGAGGGTAATTCATGCGTACAACTTATATGGCGAAACCCGGCGAAGTAGAACGTAAATGGTACGTTATCGACGCTACTGGTGTTTCTTTAGGACGTTTATCCAGTGAAGTTGCTTCAATTCTTCGCGGAAAAAACAAACCACAATTTACTCCACATATCGACACTGGAGACTTTGTAATCATCATCAACGCTGGTAAGATTGGTCTTACTGGTAAAAAAGCTACTGACAAAATTTACTACCGTCACTCTCAATATCCAGGCGGTTTGAAATCTCGTACTGCAGGCGAAATGCGTACAAACAATCCTGAGAAATTATTAGAACTATCTATCAAAGGTATGCTTCCAAAAAATTCTCTTGGACGTCAATTATTCAAAAAATTACACGTATATGGTGGATCTGAGCACGAACACGCAGCTCAACAACCAGAAGTATACGAATTACGCGGTTAATTAATAAAGGAGGAATACTAAGTGGCTCAAGTACAATATTACGGAACTGGTCGTCGTAAAAGCTCTGTAGCTCGCGTACGTTTAGTACCAGGCGACGGCAAAATCGTTATTAACAATAGAGACTGGGAAGATTACATCCCATTTGCAGCTCTTCGTGAAGTTATCAAACAACCTTTAGTAGCTACAGAAACTTTAGGTAACTATGATGTACTAGTAAACGTTCACGGTGGTGGTTACACTGGTCAAGCCGGTGCTATCCGTCATGGTGTAGCTCGTGCACTATTACAAGTGGCTCCTGAGTACCGCCCAGCACTTAAATCTGCTGGCCTACTTACTCGTGATTCACGTATGAAAGAACGTAAAAAACCAGGACTTAAAGGCGCGCGTCGTGCACCTCAGTTCTCAAAACGTTAATATGTCGTTTCAAAGCATTTCCCTTTTCGGAGGAAATGCTTTTTTTTTGTTTGTTTTTTAGTTTTGGCATAGTTAGACAAAATTACATAGAATAAGATTGATGTGGCTATTTTGCAGTGAGATTAAAGTGCAAATAAATTATGAGTTATATAAGTAATTTGGTATTATTGGAATGATCCGAAAAATCCAAGACCAGGCAAATGAAATAGTTAGGAGAGACAATAATGAAAGGCTTAATCATAAATAAAATGCATTCGGGCTATTTTACTAATATGTCTGAAGTATTTAACTTATTACCAGAGGAAGAATTGAATTGTATGTGGCTAGTCAGCAGTTATGAATGTAATATATATCCTTTTGAACAAATCCCTTTTGAGGAAGAGTATGTTTGGATGAAAGGAACGGAATTGAAAGAAATATTAAATCAAGAAGAAGTTATGTTCATATGGGGGAACTTTACAAGTTATCCTTCTAATACAAAATTAAAAGACATTCTAAAATATCCGATTCCTTTTGCTGATGGGAATAGTGATTTATGGAAAAAAGATGTTCATTTATCCAATCCACTATCGAATACTGAACTAATTTCGTGGGATAGTTCCATATTTCTTGCTCTATCAAAAAACACAAATCTTATAGAAGGGTTAAAAGATAATTACCCAGATAGTGAAGATTTATCTACGTATAATTCGGATATTGATTAATAAATAACTTTCAAGAAGGATAGTAAGCTAATAAGTTGGTCAAAAAAAGAACCTTCTCATAAATCTTGAACGTAAGTCTATAATTAATTTTTTCAGGAGTAAATAAAAGAACAATCCATTTAAAAATGGTTTGTTCTTTTATTTATATTATATTCTTAGATTATTGTCTTGCTAGAATGAACTAGATAATAATTTATTGTGATTATTATAACAAACTTATTGAAATATGCTATAATAATTAAAGGTTCGTAATAATTAGATAAAGAGATGAAATGGATATTAGTATAAATAGTATATCTTAATATACATAGAAAAATGGCATTGTCACAATTTTAAGTTCTATAAAAAAATGCACAAAAAAAGCGCCGAAACAGCGCTACTTAATTAAAAGTTGATAACGGACAAAGCCTTATTTTAACTTGCTATGTTATTTTGAATACTAACAATATATACATTGTACCAAATTATAAAAAGAATGCAACTAAAAACAGGTTGAAGGGATGAAGAATATGAAAAATCCGTACACAATTGGCTTAGACATCGGAACTAATTCAGTGGGATGGGCAGTTTTAACAAATCAATATGATTTAGTGAAGAGGAAAATGAAAGTTGCTGGAAACTCGGATAAAAAGCAGATAAAGAAAAATTTCTGGGGTGTTAGACTATTTGATGATGGTCAAACTGCAGTTGACCGTAGAATGAACAGAACAGCAAGAAGAAGGATAGAGAGAAGACGAAATCGAATTTCTTATTTACAAGAGATTTTTGCAGTAGAGATGGCTAATATCGACGCTAATTTCTTTTGTCGATTAAATGATAGTTTCTATGTCGACAGTGAAAAAAGAAATAGTCGCCATCCTTTTTTTGCAACTATAGAGGAAGAAGTAGCGTACCACAAAAACTATCGGACAATATACCACTTGCGTGAAGAGCTGGTTAATTCTTCGGAAAAAGCTGATTTAAGATTGGTTTATTTAGCTTTGGCTCATATTATAAAATATCGTGGAAACTTTTTAATTGAGGGAGCATTAGACACTAAAAATACCTCAGTAGATGGGGTGTATGAGCAATTTATACAGACTTATAATCAAGTGTTTATGAGCAATATTGAAGAAGGTACTCTAGCTAAAGTGGAAGAAAATATAGAGGTAGCTAATATTCTAGCTGGAAAATTTACGCGAAGAGAAAAATTTGAAAGAATTTTACAATTATATCCGGGTGAAAAATCTACAGGAATGTTTGCGCAATTCATAAGCTTGATTGTGGGTAGCAAAGGAAATTTTCAAAAGGTGTTTGATCTTATTGAGAAAACGGATATTGAGTGCGCGAAAGATAGTTATGAAGAAGACTTAGAGGCATTGCTGGCGATAATTGGGGATGAATATGCAGAACTATTTGTTGCGGCAAAAAATACATATAATGCTGTGGTGCTATCAAGTATTATTACAGTAACTGCTACTGAAACGAACGCGAAGTTATCTGCAAGCATGATTGAACGTTTTGATGCACACGAAAAAGATTTAGGTGAGCTGAAAGCATTTATTAAGCTTCACTTACCTAAGCAATATCAAGAAATATTTAATAATGCCGCGATAGATGGTTACGCGGGTTATATAGACGGCAAAACCAAGCAAGTAGATTTTTATAAGTACCTGAAAACGATATTGGAGAACATCGAAGGCGCCGATTATTTTATTGCTAAAATAGAAGAAGAAAACTTTTTACGTAAACAACGGACATTTG
This sequence comes from Listeria monocytogenes, assembly GCF_900187225.1. GTDB lineage: Bacteria > Bacillota > Bacilli > Lactobacillales > Listeriaceae > Listeria > Listeria monocytogenes. Next base: position 2,605,991 of record NZ_LT906436.1, on the reverse strand, counting down.
ATAATGGAGCTATTCCGCATCAATTACATTTAGAAGAATTAGAAGCTATTATACATCAACAAGCCAAATATTATCCTTTTTTAAGAGAAGACTATGAAAAAATAAAGAGTTTAGTAACTTTTAGAATTCCTTATTTTGTAGGTCCCTTAGCTAAAGGACAAAGCGAATTTGCTTGGTTAACAAGAAAAGCTGATGGTGAAATTAGACCATGGAATATAGAAGAAAAAGTAGATTTCGGCAAGTCTGCGGTAGATTTCATTGAAAAGATGACGAATAAAGATACATATTTGCCTAAAGAAAATGTGTTACCTAAACATAGTCTTTGTTATCAAAAATACATGGTTTATAATGAGCTAACCAAAGTTAGATACATTGATGATCAAGGGAAAACGAACTATTTTTCAGGCCAGGAAAAACAACAGATTTTTAATGACTTATTTAAACAAAAACGTAAAGTGAAAAAGAAAGATTTAGAATTGTTTTTACGTAATATAAACCATATTGAAAGTCCAACCATTGAAGGCTTGGAGGACTCATTTAATGCTAGCTATGCTACCTACCATGATTTACTGAAGGTAGGAATGAAACAAGAAATTCTTGATAACCCATTAAATACGGAAATGCTAGAAGACATAGTCAAAATTTTAACTGTGTTTGAAGATAAACCCATGATTAAAGAGCAATTACAGCAATTTTCTGATGTTCTGGATGGGGGTGTTCTGAAAAAATTAGAGCGACGACATTATACGGGATGGGGAAGGCTATCAGCTAAATTACTTGTTGGGATTCGTGAAAAACAATCTCACCTAACTATTTTAGATTATTTGATGAATGATGATGGACTTAACCGCAATCTGATGCAATTAATAAATGATAGTAACTTATCGTTCAAATCAATAATTGAGAAAGAACAAGTATCTACAACGGATAAAGACCTTCAAAGTATTGTAGCAGACCTTGCTGGTAGCCCGGCTATTAAAAAAGGTATTCTACAAAGTTTGAAGATTGTCGATGAACTGGTTAGTATAATGGGTTATCCACCTCAAACAATTGTTGTGGAAATGGCAAGAGAAAATCAAACAACAGGAAAAGGAAAAAATAATTCTAAACCACGTTATAAATCATTAGAAAAAGCGATTAAAGAATTTGGTAGTAAAATTCTAAAAGAACATCCGACTGATAATCAAGAATTAAAAAATAATAGATTGTATTTGTATTATTTACAGAATGGGAAGGATATGTATACTGGACAGGAGTTAGATATTCATAATCTTTCTAACTATGATATTGATCATATTGTGCCGCAGAGTTTTATAACAGATAACTCCATTGATAATCTTGTGTTAACGAGTTCGGCTGGGAATCGGGAAAAAGGGGGCGATGTTCCGCCACTAGAAATCGTTCGGAAGAGAAAAGTATTTTGGGAGAAGCTATACCAAGGGAATTTGATGAGTAAACGCAAATTTGACTATTTAACTAAAGCTGAACGTGGTGGTCTTACAGACGCGGATAAAGCGAGATTTATTCATAGACAATTAGTAGAAACTCGTCAAATAACAAAAAATGTGGCTAATATTTTACATCAACGTTTTAATAATGAAACAGATAATCATGGGAATACTATGGAACAAGTTCGAATTGTAACGTTAAAATCTGCGCTGGTTAGCCAATTTCGTAAGCAATTTCAATTATACAAGGTGCGAGAAGTTAATGATTATCACCATGCGCACGATGCATATTTGAATGGTGTTGTTGCAAATACATTGTTAAAAGTATATCCTCAGTTAGAACCAGAATTTGTATATGGAGAGTATCATCAATTTGATTGGTTTAAAGCAAATAAAGCTACCGCGAAAAAACAATTTTATACAAACATCATGTTATTCTTTGGTCAAAAAGAACGGATAATAGATGAAAATGGTGAGATTCTTTGGGATAAAAAATATTTGGAAACTATAAAGAAAGTCCTAGATTATCGACAAATGAATATTGTTAAGAAAACAGAAATTCAAAAAGGAGAATTTTCAAAAGCTACAATTAAGCCAAAAGGAAATTCCAGTAAATTAATTCCTAGAAAAGAAAATTGGGATCCGATGAAATATGGTGGTCTTGATAGCCCTAATATGGCGTATGCAGTTATCATCGAACATGCGAAGGGGAAAAAGAAATTAATTTTTGAGAAAAAAATTATTCGTATTACTATCATGGAGCGTAAGATGTTTGAAAAAGATGAGGAAGCATTCCTAGAAGAAAAAGGTTATCGTCATCCTAAAGTTCTCACAAAATTACCGAAATATACATTATATGAATGTGAAAAAGGGCGCCGAAGAATGCTAGCTAGTGCTAATGAAGCGCAAAAAGGAAATCAGCTAGTATTGTCAAATCATTTAGTATCGTTGCTGTATCATGCGAAAAATTGTGAGGCGAGTGATGGAAAGAGTTTGAAATATATTGAGGCCCACAGAGAAACGTTTAGTGAATTATTAGCTCAAGTATCGGAATTTGCGACAAGATATACCTTAGCTGATGCTAATTTAAGCAAAATTAATAACCTTTTTGAACAAAATAAAGAAGGTGATATCCAGGCAATTGCACAATCTTTTGTTGATTTAATGGCATTTAATGCGATGGGCGCGCCGGCAAGTTTTAAATTTTTTGAAGCCACTATTGATCGTAAAAGATATACCAATCTCAAAGAACTATTAAGCTCCACCATCATCTACCAATCAATCACGGGGCTTTATGAATCACGAAAAAGGCTGGATGACTAAATGGGGTGGCGGACAGTTGTTGTAAATTCGCATTCGAAATTATCATACAAGAACCAGCATCTAGTTTTTAAATCGGCTTATCAACAAGAAATGATTCATCTATCAGAAATTGATGTGCTCATTCTGGAAACAACAGATATTACCTTAACTACCATGCTAATTAACTGCTTAGTAGCTGAGAATATTTTGATTCTCTTTTGTGATGATAAGCGATTGCCTATTGGAAAAGTGCTTCCTTTTTACGGCCGGCACGATAGCAGTTTGCAATTAACAAAGCAATTGGAATGGGACGCTGAATTAAAGGCTGCGGTGTGGACGGAAATTATTTCTCAAAAAATATTAAATCAAAGTACGTATTTATCGATGCTGAATTATGATGAGAAGGCAAGCTCCTTAATAAATTTACATGAAACTTTAGCTGTTTTTGACCCTACCAATCGTGAGGGTCACGCAGCTAGAATATATTTTAATCAGCTTTTTGGAAATGATTTTACGAGAGAGCAAGAAAACGATATTAATAGTGGGTTGAATTATGGTTATACTTTGCTATTAAGTATTTTTGCAAGAGAATTGGTGAAATCTGGTTGTATGACTCAATTTGGGTTAAAACACGCCAATCAATTTAATGATTTTAATTTGGCTAGTGACTTAATGGAGCCTTTTCGGCCGCTAGTGGATCAAATTGTTTATGAGAAACGCAATGAGGATTTTCAGGTAATCAAACGCTCGTTATTCGAATTGTTCACCAAGCAATTTGACTATAATGACCAACATATGTTTTTGACGAACATTGCGAGTGATTATACTAAGAAAATTGTAAAAGTCTTAAATGAAGAAAGGGAAGGAGTTCCTGAATTTAGGATATGAGTTATCGATATATGAGAATGTTATTAATGTTTGATATGCCTACAGACACAGCAAAAGAAAGAAAAGCCTATCGTCAATTTCGACGCTTTATATTGAGCGAGGGGTTTATTATGCATCAATATTCTGTCTATAGCAAAATTTTATTAAACGGAACTGCCAGTAAGGCGATGCTCGCGCGTTTAAAACAACAAAATCCTAAAAAGGGACTGATTACTTTATTGACTGTGACAGAAAAACAATTTGCGCGTATGGTATATTTAAGTGGTGAACAAAATAAAAGCATAGGTAATTCAGATGCAAGGCTTGTTTTCTTGGGAGATGATGCGGATGAATTTTAATTTTAAATTACTCGACGATCCCATACAAATTGAAGATTCTACTATATTTGTAATAGAAGATGTACGTGTTTTTGCTAATGTAACTAGATTTTTCTATCAATACGAGGAAATAGAAGAATTGACCATTTTTGACGCGAAACATCAACCATTGAAAAGTAGTGAGTTGATGTTGATTACCGATGTGTTAGGACATGATATCAATTCCGCAGCAACGCTAAAATTAATTTATGCGGACTTGGAACAGCAACTTAACGAAAAGCCTGAAGTAAAGTCAATGATTGACAAATTAACCGCGACGATTAGCGAGTTGATAGGTTACGAATTATTGGAGCATGAGCTGGATTTAGAAGAAGATGAAATAACGGTCATTGAATTATTCAAAGCTTTAGGAATAAAAATAGAAACAAAAAGCGATACCGTATTTGAGAAGTTAATTGAAATAGTACAAGTCTATAAATATCTATCTAAAAAGAAATTGTTAGTACTTATTAACGTGTGTTCCTATCTTACAGAGGAAGAACTGCTAGAGTTGAGACGGTATATCTCTTTATATCAAGTCAAAGTACTATTTATTGAACCTAGAAAAATAAAAGGATCTCCGCAAGTTACTTTAGATTCTGATTATTTTTTACATGTGGAAAATAGTGTATAAGGTAACCGCTGTTCTTTGAAAACAAAATAAATTTTATGTAAACCATAAAATAGCATTCAAAATTGAAATCTTGCTATGGATGAATGGCGCGATTACGGAATCTTGGAGGAAAGAAAAAATTCTGCGAGGTTTTAGAGCTATGTTATTTTGAATGCTACCAAAACTCGTGATTTCTTCCTCATGCGCGCTTTTGAGTTTTAGAGCTATGTTATTTTGAATGCTACCAAAACTTATCAGCAATTGAAACTATTAAAAATGACGTTTTAGAGCTATGTTATTTTGAATGCTACCAAAACCCTAGACCTAGATGCTACTAGAGTGGACGAGTTTTAGAGCTATGTTATTTTGAATGCTACCAAAACTAATGCATCTTTATATTGATTTACCTCACCGTTTTAGAGCTATGTTATTTTGAATGCTACCAAAACTGGAAATGAACGATTGTCGGCATTCACGAATGTTTTAGAGCTATGTTATTTTGAATGCTACCAAAACAGATATGGGCGAACTACCCGACGACAACAAGTTTTAGAGCTATGTTATTTTGAATGCTACCAAAACGAAGAAGTCACTAGTTGGGTCAAGCAAGGCGTTTTAGAGCTATGTTATTTTGAATGCTACCAAAACTAGTGCCAGTAAATTCAGTTCCTCCAAAGGGTTTTAGAGCTATGTTATTTTGAATGCTACCAAAACTGTAAATGCGTTTAAATCGATGGGAAGCGCGTTTTAGAGCTATGTTATTTTGAATGCTACCAAAACACACGTGTGGAAGAAGAGGGCTCTGACGCTGTTTTAGAGCTATGTTATTTTGAATGCTACCAAAACGTATGAAACGGTTAAATGGATCTCTATAGCGTTTTAGAGCTATGTTATTTTGAATGCTACCAAAACACCAAGTCTAAGTGTAGACTGGCGTGCGCAGTTTTAGAGCTATGTTATTTTGAATGCTACCAAAACTTTAATGATTTTCTTTTGCGCGCCGTTGGTGTTTTAGAGCTATGTTATTTTGAATGCTACCAAAACGAATTTTTTTGTAAGATCGACAACTTTTTCGTTTTAGAGCTATGTTATTTTGAATGCTACCAAAACTTGATAATGATAAGGCTGTACGGATTATTCGTTTTAGAGCTATGTTATTTTGAATGCTACCAAAACTAACAGTGTATTTCTATTGCTCGGTGTGTTGTTTTAGAGCTATGTTATTTTGAATGCTACCAAAACTGGAGATAACGAAGAGTAAAGCGAGGCAGCGTTTTAGAGCTATGTTATTTTGAATGCTACCAAAACGCGTTGAACCAGAAGGTGGGAAAGAAACACGTTTTAGAGCTATGTTATTTTGAATGCTACCAAAACTGGTAATTTAGTATCTATTACGGCTGGGAAGTTTTAGAGCTATGTTATTTTGAATGCTACCAAAACAGTTCATGCAGATGTTCCAACAGACTATGAGTTTTAGAGCTATGTTATTTTGAATGCTACCAAAACAACAGCTCGGTTCACAGCCCAAACAGGCGAGTTTTAGAGCTATGTTATTTTGAATGCTACCAAAACTAGCATCCCTTTGTTGAAAACATAGTCTGAAGTTTTAGAGCTATGTTATTTTGAATGCTACCAAAACTTAAATTTCCCTTCTAACACTATCTATCAAGTTTTAGAGCTATGTTATTTTGAATGCTACCAAAACACGTGATGGTCCTTGGAAAAGGAGATTACTGTTTTAGAGCTATGTTATTTTGAATGCTACCAAAACTAGTTATTTGCTTAGAAATGTCATCCATCAGTTTTAGAGCTATGTTATTTTGAATGCTACCAAAACCTAGAAGCTTTGACATTAATATTACGCTTAGTTTTAGAGCTATGTTATTTTGAATGCTACCAAAACAAATAATTTTTTTGATCATGTTGCAACAGCGTTTTAGAGCTATGTTATTTTGAATGCTACCAAAACTGCAATATTGTCTGGATCTTTTTTCTTGTTGTTTTAGAGCTATGTTATTTTGAATGCTACCAAAACAGTTAGATAGATAAACAAACTAAACAAAGGGTTTTAGAGCTATGTTATTTTGAATGCTACCAAAACTAGTTTTTCTTCGTCCTCTAAACGCAAGCTGTTTTAGAGCTATGTTATTTTGAATGCTACCAAAACTGTCTGAATGTAGTTGATATCTTTAACTTGGTTTTAGAGATACATTATTCTGAATACCAACACATAGAGACAAAATGCATCGCAATTACCAAACCATGGTTAAATTTAAAAAGGAGTTAAACTATCTACATGACACAGTATCACTATCTTGCTTCGAAGTCGCTCTTAGAAAAGGACGGAGAAAAGTTTCCTCATCTCTATATATACTAGAGTGGCTTAGACTTCTTAAATCCGAATTTTGAAATGAATGTTGACCAAGATAAAGATATAAATAAATTGTTTCCCTATTCAATTCGTTTCAACTCAACTTGCAAATTTCAAGTTGCTACAAGCAAAGGGGATATACCGTTGAAAGTGGAGGAGCAAAATAATTGTTACGAGACCAAAAGTTTAAAAATTTTATATGATTATATTCTAAATGCGAGTAAAAATGGTGACACGCTTGAACTATATACTGTTTGGACAGCGAGAAAGATTTACCGTTAACGCACAAACCAGAACTGCTTTAACTATCGGAAATCTAGTTTTAAGTGACAGAGAGCTATTAATAATTAAAAGTGAGACACTATATAACTTTTCGAACTATCCGTTTATAAAAAGGAGCCCGCCCACCATGAAAAAAACCTCAATCATTTTTATTTTGTGCGCATTACTTTCCATAACAGCATGCTCAAACACCGAAAACGAAACACAAGCCACCGAAGCAACCGGCACAATAGAACAAGTTGAAACGGATGCAATTCTAATTAATAATTTCAAAGAAAAAAAGGATAAGTATAATCCGGAAGCCGCAATACGCTTTGACATCGTAGATAAATATTACGACGAAACGGGAAATAAAATAAAAATAACCGACTTAAACAAAAACGATGACGTAAAAATTATTTTAACCAACGATTTCCCAATTCGAGAAACCAATCCAGCCCAAATAGACCCAAAATACGTGCAAAAAATCATCCGGCTAAACAAATAAAACTCTCTCACCCGCAGAGAGTTTTTTCTTTTCTCAAAAAAATAAACTCAAGTTCCTTGCCTTGGTGTGAACTCCAGGGTTTATAATTCTATATGTAAAGAACGAAACGAGGTGATGGAGGATGAATATCAAACAAGCGGCTGATATGTTTGGTTTAACAGTAGATACGTTGCGTTATTATGAGCGGGTTGGTGTTATTCCACCAGTCCATCGTAACGAAAGTGGTTATCGGGACTATAAAACGAGTGACTTGAACTGGGTTTATCTCGTGAAGAATTTACGGAATGCGGGATTATCGGTAGAATCGTTAATTGAGTTTGCAACACTTGCGCAACTCAGAGAGACGCAAAATGTCGAAGCGGCGCAAAAACAAGTACTGGTTGACCAACTAAAAGAATTAGACGAAAAATTAGCCGAGATGAAGAAGGTCAGAGAACTACTCGTGTACAAAATCGATTCGTACGATAGTCACATTGCGCAGTTTAAAGCTGGCGAATTAAATGCAGATAATGTAGAAAAATTATGGGAACGGGACAAATTTTAAAGATAAGAGGAGGATTTTTAAATGAAAACAGTGAAATTAAACAATGGTGTAGAAGTACCTATTTTAGGATTTGGGACATATCAAATTACAGATGCTGCTGAAGCGGAACAAGCGGTAAAAGATGCGATTAAAACGGGCTATCGTCACATTGATACGGCGCAAAGTTATATGAATGAAGAAGCTGTAGGTCGCGGTATTGCAGCATCTGGCGTGGATCGTAAAGAACTATTCATCACGACAAAAATATGGGTGGAAAATGTGAGTTATAAAGGTGTCATGAGCTCATTTGACCGGTCGTTAAAACGTTTAGGGTTGGATTATGTTGATTTACTGCTAATTCATCAACCTTTCAATGATGTATACGGGGCATGGATAGCGATGGAGGAATTACAGGCGTCTGGAAAAATTAGAGCAATTGGCGTATCCAATTTTAGCCCAGATCGCGTAATTGACCTAGCTGCGTTCAATGAAGTAACACCGCAAGTCAACCAAATTGAAGTTAATCCTTTCCAACAACAGACAGCGAATCTAGCTATTTTACGAAAAGAAGGGGTTGCAATAGAAGCATGGGCGCCATTTGCGGAAGGGAAAAATGATGTTTTTAATAACCCAGTTTTAACGAAAATTGGTGCGAAATATGGAAAATCGGCCGCTCAAGTAATTTTGCGTTGGCTAGTAGAGCAAGATATTATCGTCTTAGCTAAATCTGTAAAACCAGAAAGAATGGCGCAAAATTTGGCTATATTTGATTTTGAATTGACGGAAGCAGATAAGGAAGAAATTGCCGGCCTAAATCAAGGGGAAAGCCAGTTCTTCTCACATGCGGATCCAGAAATGGTGAAATGGATGGCTAGTCGCAAACTGAATGTATAAGCGAAAAAAAGGTTCTGCGTAAATGCAGAACCTTTTTTTATTTAACTATTGATGTCGATAGCTTTAATCCATCCTAGTGAATTTTGACTGTCTTTAAGATGCAACCAATCTTCACCAAGAATTGTGGCTGTTTTATCCACTGCTAATAATTTTCCATAATAAAAGCCCACTGCTTTTGGATTAGTACTTGTTGATTCTACTGGTTTATTGTAAAGTTTTGCAGTCGGGTCTTTCACGTAAGCAACTTGTTTTACTGGTTCTTCTTTAGCGGGAGTATAAAATACATTTAAGTCTTTTTCGCTAGCCCATCCAACAAGTTTTCCATCTACTTTAAACTGATACCAAAGTGTATTTCCGGCTTTAGCTCGAGTCACTAGTTCTAGTTTTTCGTTATCATAATCTGCAAGTGGTGCTAATTTTTCTGCGTTTTTTGTGTTGAATGGTGCAGTCCATACGTTATCAGTTGCAGATTTACTTACTAGAGCATAGCCATCGTACGAAGTTTGTTCTGTGATGCGATCGTAAAGGCGATCATTCAATTTATCTGCGCGAACCCAGCCGATTACTTTCTCGCCTTCTGAAATGCGGAACCAAGCATAGCCGCCGCGAGTAATTTTTTTATCTGCTTCAAGGGCTTTTCTATCGTATTTTGCGATAGTTCCATTATCGAATTGTTTTTCAGGGCTTGGTAGACGATATACATGTGCGCTTAAATCATCTACATATTTGGTTAAATGAACATTTTCATCTTCTTTTTGATGATAGCTGATTTTTAAGGCATTACTATTTATCCAACCAATATCTTTGTTTTTCTCGCGAATAAAGTACCATAGACCTTTTTCTGTTTTAGCTTCCCAGGAAATTTCTAAGTTACGCCCTGAGTAATTTTCGAGGGTCCCGATTTTATTAGCATTTTCTGTATTATATGGTGCCGACCAAATAACCTCTTGTTTTTTATTTTCAGCTACTGTTCCAATCGCTGCTAAAGATTGATTAGAATCAATTTTATCGTAAATGACATCATATTTATCTAAGTTGTAACGTTCAATAATTGCTACTAGTTTAGAAACATAATCTGGATCAGTCGCATAACCACCATCTTTAATAGCTTGCAGTGCTTTGCGGTAGTTCGTTTCACCGACAGCGTCTTGATAGCGCGCATTTTCAGTAATTAAAGCTGTGTGGTCTTCAATGGATTCTTTCCAACTAGGGTAAACGCGGAAATTAGCGGTTGTTGAGCCGGATGCTTCCATTGTCCCCATGGAGACAGACTTACCTTTATACGTTCCTTTAATTCCGAATAAGTTATTAGAGTTCTGGCTTAGACCACTTTCACCCCAATTTGATTCTAAAATTGCTTGAGCGAGCGTTACACTTGTAAGCAATTTACCATCGCGATATCCATCCTGAGCCGCTGGTAAAATTTCATCAATGAAAGCTTGTTGCGAAGTAGTCAGATTAACTTGAGCTGTTCTGCTACCTCCTGTTTCTGCTCCAACATTTATGGAAACTACCAAAAATGCCACAATTAGCAGAATTATCCCTGGTTTTATAAACTTTCTATCCAAATTTCAATGCACTCCTTTTTATATATCTGCAACTATATTATCAAAAAATGCCAAAAAATTTCTATTACATTTCTATGACGAAAAACAATAACTACGCCAAACCTATTGGGACGTAAGGACTAAAGCTGGAAATGTTAAATATGTAAAATTTGTGAAATTTTCTTCAACAAACTTTTGTACCGAAAAGACAAGCAATATGTGAAATAATAAAACGGTCATGCTATAATAATCAGTATGTCAGCGCATTCATTTTTGGAGGTTTTTATATATGTTAAACGAACAACAAATTACTAGATTGCTATATAGATTGCAAGATCCTGTTTTAGAGGCAAGCTTAGAAGAAACAGAAGGTGTTTTAGAAGTGCAAGTGCTTGAAGAAACAGCAAACATCAAAATCGCATTAGCTGATCCAGCAGTAGAAACGGATCATTTTGTTCATAATATAGAAGAACTTCTCACTCAATTCGGCGTAAATGAAATAAATATTGAGCTAGAATACCTACCTGCAGCAGTTATCGACCGCATTTTCCAAGCAAGAGATAACATACTCTCAGAAGCTAGTGAAACGAAATTCTTAGCAATAGCGAGTGGTAAAGGTGGCGTCGGGAAATCAACTGTCTCTGCGAATCTTGCAATCGCCTTAGCACAACAAGGCAAAAAAGTAGGATTATTAGACGCGGATATATATGGATTCAGTATTCCTGTACTGCTAGGAACAACCGAATCCCCTCACAAAGAAAATGGCCAAATCATCCCAGTCGAAACACACGGCATTCAAATGATTTCTATGGATTTTTTTGTGGAACAAGGAGAACCAGTTATCTGGCGCGGACCAATGCTAGGGAAAATGATTAAAATGTTTTTAGAAGAAGTAAGATGGGGAAAACTAGACTATTTACTTATCGATTTACCACCTGGAACTGGAGATGTTGCGCTAGATATCCATACGCTTATCCCGAAATGCAATGAACTTATTGTTACAACACCACATTATGCAGCCGCGTCAGTCGCATCTCGAGCAGGATATATGGCAGCAAAAAACAATCACAAAATCATCGGTGTAATCGAAAATATGTCTTATCTTACTTTAGCTGATGGACAAGTATTAAAAGTATTCGGACAAGGCGGCGGCGAAAAAGTTGCTGCAGACTTAGAAACACAACTTTTAATACAACTACCAATAGAACAACCAGAACCAAATGGAAATGGCTATGTATCAGCCCTTTTCAACTCTTCAAGCACTTCAGGAAAAGCATATAAAACCCTAGCAGAGAAAATAATTCCATATTTATCATAAAAACTTTGTAAAAAGTATTGACGAAAGGCAAAAATCTTGGTATATTTATAAACGTTGCTGATGCGGACAAAACGCTTTCGCAACAAAAGAAATTGACCTTTGAAAACTGAACAAAGAAGAAGACGAAAAGCAATGAGACGTAAAGTCTTACTGGTAATCGCAGGGCAGAAAACAGAAAGCTGTTTTCAACAAAACAAACTAGTAATTTAATTGCTAGCGAAGTCAATTTGACGCAAGGAATCTTATTCACGGTGTTGAATAAGTATTCAAATTCAATTTATATTTTAAAGAGAGTTTGATCCTGGCTCAGGACGAACGCTGGCGGCGTGCCTAATACATGCAAGTCGAACGAACGGAGGAAGAGCTTGCTCTTCCAAAGTTAGTGGCGGACGGGTGAGTAACACGTGGGCAACCTGCCTGTAAGTTGGGGATAACTCCGGGAAACCGGGGCTAATACCGAATGATAGAATGTGGCGCATGCCACGCTTTTGAAAGATGGTTTCGGCTATCGCTTACAGATGGGCCCGCGGTGCATTAGCTAGTTGGTAGGGTAATGGCCTACCAAGGCAACGATGCATAGCCGACCTGAGAGGGTGATCGGCCACACTGGGACTGAGACACGGCCCAGACTCCTACGGGAGGCAGCAGTAGGGAATCTTCCGCAATGGACGAAAGTCTGACGGAGCAACGCCGCGTGTATGAAGAAGGTTTTCGGATCGTAAAGTACTGTTGTTAGAGAAGAACAAGGATAAGAGTAACTGCTTGTCCCTTGACGGTATCTAACCAGAAAGCCACGGCTAACTACGTGCCAGCAGCCGCGGTAATACGTAGGTGGCAAGCGTTGTCCGGATTTATTGGGCGTAAAGCGCGCGCAGGCGGTCTTTTAAGTCTGATGTGAAAGCCCCCGGCTTAACCGGGGAGGGTCATTGGAAACTGGAAGACTGGAGTGCAGAAGAGGAGAGTGGAATTCCACGTGTAGCGGTGAAATGCGTAGATATGTGGAGGAACACCAGTGGCGAAGGCGACTCTCTGGTCTGTAACTGACGCTGAGGCGCGAAAGCGTGGGGAGCAAACAGGATTAGATACCCTGGTAGTCCACGCCGTAAACGATGAGTGCTAAGTGTTAGGGGGTTTCCGCCCCTTAGTGCTGCAGCTAACGCATTAAGCACTCCGCCTGGGGAGTACGACCGCAAGGTTGAAACTCAAAGGAATTGACGGGGGCCCGCACAAGCGGTGGAGCATGTGGTTTAATTCGAAGCAACGCGAAGAACCTTACCAGGTCTTGACATCCTTTGACCACTCTGGAGACAGAGCTTTCCCTTCGGGGACAAAGTGACAGGTGGTGCATGGTTGTCGTCAGCTCGTGTCGTGAGATGTTGGGTTAAGTCCCGCAACGAGCGCAACCCTTGATTTTAGTTGCCAGCATTTAGTTGGGCACTCTAAAGTGACTGCCGGTGCAAGCCGGAGGAAGGTGGGGATGACGTCAAATCATCATGCCCCTTATGACCTGGGCTACACACGTGCTACAATGGATAGTACAAAGGGTCGCGAAGCCGCGAGGTGGAGCTAATCCCATAAAACTATTCTCAGTTCGGATTGTAGGCTGCAACTCGCCTACATGAAGCCGGAATCGCTAGTAATCGTGGATCAGCATGCCACGGTGAATACGTTCCCGGGCCTTGTACACACCGCCCGTCACACCACGAGAGTTTGTAACACCCGAAGTCGGTAGGGTAACCTTTATGGAGCCAGCCGCCGAAGGTGGGACAGATAATTGGGGTGAAGTCGTAACAAGGTAGCCGTATCGGAAGGTGCGGCTGGATCACCTCCTTTCTAAGGAAAAGGAAACCTGTGAGTTTTCGTTCTTCTCTATTTGTTCAGTTTTGAGAGGTTACTCTCTTTTATGTCAGATAAAGTATGCAAGGCACTATGCTTGAAGCATCGCGCCACTACATTTTTGACGGGCCTATAGCTCAGCTGGTTAGAGCGCACGCCTGATAAGCGTGAGGTCGATGGTTCGAGTCCATTTAGGCCCACTTTTTCTTTCTGACGCAAGAAATACAAATAATCATATCCTTTTATGGGGCCTTAGCTCAGCTGGGAGAGCGCCTGCTTTGCACGCAGGAGGTCAGCGGTTCGATCCCGCTAGGCTCCACCAAAATTGTTCTTTGAAAACTAGATAAGAAAGTTAGTAAAGTTAGCATAGATAATTTATTATTTATGACACAAGTAACCGAGAATCATCTGAAAGTGAATCTTTCATCTGATTGGATGTATCATCGCTGATACGGAAAATCAGAAAAACAACCTTTACTTCGTAGAAGTAAATTGGTTAAGTTAGAAAGGGCGCACGGTGGATGCCTTGGCACTAGGAGCCGAAGAAGGACGGGACTAACACCGATATGCTTTGGGGAGCTGTACGTAAGCGTTGATCCAGAGATTTCCGAATGGGGGAACCCACTATCTTTAGTCGGATAGTATCCTTACGTGAATACATAGCGTGAGGAAGGCAGACCCAGGGAACTGAAACATCTAAGTACCTGGAGGAAGAGAAAGAAAAATCGATTTCCTGAGTAGCGGCGAGCGAAACGGAAAGAGCCCAAACCAAGAAGCTTGCTTCTTGGGGTTGTAGGACACTCTATACGGAGTTACAAAAGAAAGTTATAAATGAAGCGGTCTGGAAAGGCCCGCCAAAGACGGTAACAGCCCGGTAGTTGAAATGGCTTTCCCTCCAGAGTGGATCCTGAGTACGGCGGAACACGTGAAATTCCGTCGGAATCCGGGAGGACCATCTCCCAAGGCTAAATACTCCCTAGTGACCGATAGTGAACCAGTACCGTGAGGGAAAGGTGAAAAGCACCCCGGAAGGGGAGTGAAACAGTTCCTGAAACCGTGTGCCTACAAGTAGTTAGAGCCCGTTAATGGGTGATAGCGTGCCTTTTGTAGAATGAACCGGCGAGTTACGATTTGTTGCAAGGTTAAGCGGAAAAAGCGGAGCCGTAGCGAAAGCGAGTCTGAATAGGGCGCATAAGTAACAGGTCGTAGACCCGAAACCAGGTGATCTACCCATGTCCAGGATGAAGGTAAGGTAATACTTACTGGAGGTCCGAACCCACGCACGTTGAAAAGTGCGGGGATGAGGTGTGGGTAGCGGAGAAATTCCAATCGAACTTGGAGATAGCTGGTTCTCTCCGAAATAGCTTTAGGGCTAGCCTCGAGGTAAAGAGTCATGGAGGTAGAGCACTGTTTGGACTAGGGGCCCTTCTCGGGTTACCGAATTCAGATAAACTCCGAATGCCATGTACTTATACTCGGGAGTCAGACTGCGAGTGATAAGATCCGTAGTCGAAAGGGAAACAGCCCAGACCACCAGTTAAGGTCCCCAAATATATGTTAAGTGGAAAAGGATGTGGGGTTGCTTAGACAACCAGGATGTTGGCTTAGAAGCAGCCACCATTGAAAGAGTGCGTAATAGCTCACTGGTCGAGTGACCCCGCGCCGAAAATGTACCGGGGCTAAACATATTACCGAAACTGTGGATGAACCTCTTTAGAGGTTCGTGGTAGGAGAGCGTTCTAAGGGCGGTGAAGTCAGACCGGAAGGACTGGTGGAGCGCTTAGAAGTGAGAATGCCGGTATGAGTAGCGAAAGAAGGGTGAGAATCCCTTCCACCGAATATCTAAGGTTTCCTGAGGAAGGCTCGTCCGCTCAGGGTTAGTCGGGACCTAAGCTGAGGCCGATAGGCGTAGGCGATGGACAACAGGTAGAGATTCCTGTACCAGTGCTAATTGTTTAACCGATGGGGTGACACAGAAGGATAGGGAATCGCACGAATGGAAATGTGCGTCCAAGCAGTGAGTGTGAGAAGTAGGCAAATCCGCTTCTCGCGAAGCATGAGCTGTGATGGGGAAGGAAATTAAGTACGGAAGTTCCTGATTTCACGCTGTCAAGAAAAGCCTCTAGGAAGAGTAGTACTGCCCGTACCGCAAACCGACACAGGTAGATGAGGAGAGAATCCTAAGGTGAGCGAGAGAACTCTCGTTAAGGAACTCGGCAAAATGACCCCGTAACTTCGGGAGAAGGGGTGCTCTATTAGGGTGCAAGCCCGAGAGAGCCGCAGTGAATAGGCCCAGGCGACTGTTTAGCAAAAACACAGGTCTCTGCAAAACCGTAAGGTGACGTATAGGGGCTGACGCCTGCCCGGTGCTGGAAGGTTAAGAGGAGTGCTTAGCTTCGGCGAAGGTACGAATTGAAGCCCCAGTAAACGGCGGCCGTAACTATAACGGTCCTAAGGTAGCGAAATTCCTTGTCGGGTAAGTTCCGACCCGCACGAAAGGCGCAACGATCTGGGCACTGTCTCAACGAGAGACTCGGTGAAATTATAGTACCTGTGAAGATGCAGGTTACCCGCGACAGGACGGAAAGACCCCGTGGAGCTTTACTGCAACCTGATATGGAATGTTTGTACCGCTTGTACAGGATAGGTAGGAGCCGAAGAGACGTGTGCGCTAGCATACGAGGAGGCAATGGTGGGATACTACCCTGGCTGTATGACCATTCTAACCCGCCACGCTTAGCGCGTGGGGAGACAGTGTCAGGTGGGCAGTTTGACTGGGGCGGTCGCCTCCTAAAGAGTAACGGAGGCGCCCAAAGGTTCCCTCAGAATGGATGGAAATCATTCGCAGAGTGTAAAGGCACAAGGGAGCTTGACTGCGAGACTGACAAGTCGAGCAGGGACGAAAGTCGGGCTTAGTGATCCGGTGGTTCCGCATGGAAGGGCCATCGCTCAACGGATAAAAGCTACCCCGGGGATAACAGGCTTATCTCCCCCAAGAGTCCACATCGACGGGGAGGTTTGGCACCTCGATGTCGGCTCGTCGCATCCTGGGGCTGTAGTCGGTCCCAAGGGTTGGGCTGTTCGCCCATTAAAGCGGCACGCGAGCTGGGTTCAGAACGTCGTGAGACAGTTCGGTCCCTATCCGTCGCGGGCGCAGGAAATTTGAGAGGAGCTGTCCTTAGTACGAGAGGACCGGGATGGACACACCGCTGGTGTACCAGTTGTTCCGCCAGGAGCATCGCTGGGTAGCTATGTGTGGCAGGGATAAACGCTGAAAGCATCTAAGCGTGAAGCCCCCCTCAAGATGAGATTTCCCATTTCTTCGGAAAGTAAGATCCCTGAAAGATGATCAGGTAGATAGGTTTGGAGTGGAAGTGTAGCGATACATGGAGCGGACAAATACTAATCGATCGAGGACTTAACCAAAAAATGAAACGAAGTTACCTAACTGAACACTTTCTTCTCTAGTTTTGAGAGAGCAATCTTTCAACAACTTCAATATTGTCTGGTAGTTATGGCGAGAAGGTCACACCCGTTCCCATCCCGAACACGGTAGTTAAGCTTCTCTGCGCCAATGGTAGTTGGGGGCTTCCCCCTGCGAGAGTAGGTCGCTGCCGGGCAATTTATTATTCCACAGTAGCTCAGTTGGTAGAGCAATCGGCTGTTAACCGATCGGTCGCAGGTTCGAGTCCTGCCTGTGGAGCCATTTTTTTATTTGAAAGGCTTTGCTGCCGCTTTAGCTCAGTTGGTAGAGCACTTCCATGGTAAGGAAGGGGTCGTCGGTTCAAATCCGACAAGTGGCTTAAATAATATATGGATAATTTGTATGTTTCGCTAGTATGCGAGGCTTTTTTTATTGTTTAAAAGAATAATGATTTTTATTATGGATATCTTGAATAGGTAGTATAAATCGATTATACTATGGGTATAATAACAGAACGGGTGGGGTGTTTTTTTGAAGGAGAAGAAGCAGCGGATTATTAAGTCGGCTAAAGAGGTGTTTCAAAAACAAGGGTATTTGAAGACGTCTGTACAGGATATGGTTGATGCAGCTGGGATTTCTAAAGGGACTTTTTATAATTATTTTACTTCGAAAGAGGAACTGGCAATTGTGATTTTTAAGCAGGAGTATTCTGTTTTGCATCAGCGTTTGGAGTATACGATGGGGCTAGATGGGACGAAGAAGGATAATTTTACGGAGTGCTTGAAGATTATTATTCATTTTTATACGGAGAATGGGGAGATATTGAATATTACTTTTTCTCAGACGATGATTGATGATGATTTTAATGCGTTTTTACAGAATGTTCGGCTGAAAAATATGGAATGGGTTAAATATCAGTTGTTAGAGGTTTACGGGGAGGAAACGAAGCCGTATATTAATGATATTACGATGCTACTTAGTGGTATGGCAGCGATGTATGTCTTTGCTAGTGGTAGCAAGAATGTTAACACAGGGCTGATTGAGCGGGCGATTCCTTATGTTGTGAGAAGACTTGATGCGCTTGTTAAGGATATTTTGGAGAGTGGAGAGATTGTATTTACGGAAGCGGATACGGAAAACCTTGTGCCAGACCAAACGATGATACGGAAGAAGCGTTTGGCTAAACTCCGGGAAGCGCTTGAGGAGCTTAATGTTGGAATTGAGAATGCGGATATTGCTGATTCGGATAAATGGCAGTATAAGGAATCGATGAATGCACTTGTTGGTGAGATTAATAATAATGAGGCGCCAAGAGATTTCATGGTTCAAGGAACGCTACTCTATCTTAAGCAACATGTACCGGCTAGTTTGACGAAAGAAGTAAATAAATTAGAAGCTTGTGTGAACGGGCTTTTATAACAATTAGACTGACCAGTCACTTTTTGTTGACTTGTTGGTCTTTTTTTATTATACTTCTATTATTCATCTGGAAATTTCCACATGGGAAGGGGTATTAATTTTGAATAGTACAGCAGTAGAACAGCCTGTTGATGTTAACGGGAAATCTTATAGTAGAAGTTTATTAGTAGTAACAATGATTATTGGGGCATTTGTAGCGATTTTGAATCAGACGTTATTAGCGACGGCGCTACCAATGATTATGGATGATTTGCATATTACAGCAGCAACAGGGCAATGGTTAACGACAGCTTTCTTGCTGACAAATGGGATTATGATTCCAATTACAGCACTTTTAATTGAAAAAATTAGTTCGAAAACGTTATTTATTACGGCGATGACTGTATTTACAATTGGTACAATTATTGCATCTGTGGCGGGTTCATTCCCGATCTTGCTTACTGGTCGTATTGTTCAAGCGGCGGGTGCGGGGATTATGATGCCATTACTTCAAACAATCTTCTTGCTAATTTTCCCGCGTGAAAAACGTGGGGCGGCAATGGGGCTGATGGGACTCGTTATTGCGTTTGCTCCAGCAATTGGGCCAACTTTGTCTGGTTGGATTGTGGATTCGTATGATTGGCGCGTATTATTTCTTATTTTAATTCCAATCGCGGTTATCGATATAATTCTAGCGTTCTTTGGAATGAAAAAAGTAGTGAAGTTAACTGATACAAAAATTGATTTTCTTTCTATTGTAATGTCTTCGATTGGTTTTGGGGCATTGCTATACGGATTTAGTTCAGCGGGTAATGATGGTTGGGGAGATACAACGGTTATCACGATGTTGATTGTTGGTGTCGTTGTTATTGCACTATTTGTTTGGCGCCAACTAGTTATTGATAATCCGATGCTTGAACTACATGTGTTTAAATATCCGGTATTTTCATTGTCTGTTATTCTTGGTTCAATTGTAACAATGGCAATGATTGGTGCGGAAATTGTGTTACCACTTTATATTCAAACAATTCGCGGGGAGTCGGCGCTTCAATCAGGTCTATTATTACTTCCGGGTGCGATTATTATGGGGATAATGAGTCCAATTACGGGTATTATTTTCGATAAAATTGGGGCGAAATGGTTGACGATTACCGGGGTTACCATTTTGACTATCGGTACAATTCCATTTATGTTCTTAACGATGGATACGCCACTTTGGTATATTGTAGTATTTTATGCCGTGCGGTTCTTCGGTATTTCAATGGCAATGATGCCAGTTTCGACAGCGGGTATGAATGCACTTCCTAACCACTTGATTAACCACGGTTCGGCAGTAAATAATACGATTCGACAAATTGCTGGTTCAATCGGGACTGCGGTACTTATTACTGTTTTAACGAATGTAACCAAAGACAATATGCCAGGAAAAGCGCTTATGGCGACGGATCCTGCTAGTTTTGCTCAAAAAGCGCAAGATGCTAGTTTGGACGGAATGCGTGCGGCGTTTATGGTTGCAGCGATTTTTGCGGCTATTGGGATGATCTTAAGTTTATTCCTAAAAACCAAGAAACAAGAGCCAATCGTCAAAGAATATACGAAATAAAAAAGAAACAGGGTCAAACTTCCAATTTGGAAGTTTGACCTTGTTTTTTATACTTTTTTAAGGGTGACTTTCCAGCTGGTGCCGGTGCCGACTGAATAAGCGTCTACGAAAGAACCTTGATTGATACCGAGTCCGAGGTTATCGAGTGAGTTGACGTAGATGAGTGCTTCGCCGATCCGTAAGTCTGCAAATGAGCGGCTATAAGTAACGAAATTCTTATAAACTATACGGTCGTGGTGTTTTATGAGGACTTCAATGGAATCGCCATAGTTTGCGCCCAGCTCAAAAAAATCGGTCCGACGAATATTTGTCCAAAGGTTACCAAATGGGCGGTCGATAATATCAATGGTTCCGAAAGCTTGATCTCCTTCCAAATAAGAGTCGCTTAAACTAAGGGAGACAATGGAGTCGGGGTTGGCAGCTGGGCCAATATCTTCAAAATTAATTACGCCGGCTGCGAGCCTAGCAGCGGTATAAGCGAAAATATCTCGACCGTGAAATGTATGGGATGCACCTGACTTTGGAAGACGATTTTTTTCTTCATCAATGAGACGAACTGCTTTAATTGTTCCGTAATGCGCGATATGAGTTAGGGTTCCATTGTCTGGCGTAATAATATAATGACCATCTTCTGTTAAAACGGCGACGCTTCGACGCTTCGAACCAACTCCAGGATCAACAATCGAAACAAAAATGGTATCTTCGGGCCAATAAGTCACGGTTTGGAGTAAACGATAGGATGCTTCCCAAATATTAAATTGAGGAATTTGATGTGTTAAATCATATATTTGCAAATCTATGCTAACGCTATTAATCACGCCGTACATGGCGCTAACTGCACCATCACTAATACCAAAATCAGATTGTAAAACAAGTAGTTGTTTTGTCATTTTGAAATCCTCCATTTCGAGCAATTTAGGGTAAAATAAAACTCGCCCTTTTCCAAAAAAATATCTTGGAATAAGGGCGAGAAAATTTCACGCGGTACCACCTTAATTTATTTTCAGTTTATACTGAAAACCTCAAATAAGCATTTATGTAGAAATACTTAGGGCGTTTGATAACGGACGCCAAATCCGTTGCAGCTTACTTCATTTCAGCGGCAAAACTCAGAGGCCATTTTCGGACGTTGTTTTTTGTTCCTTTTCAGCAGTGGGAACTCTCTTTTGGAAAAAACGGGCGTCGTACTTTTCTCGTCGTAGCTTTGTAATAAAGAATACAGAAAAGTTGCATAAGTGTCAACGAATTCGTTAGCCTTGTGAGGGAAATCGCATAGTAGCAGTGTTTGAGAACGATTATCAATTGCCGTATTACTGTGATTTTTAAGTAAGAACTGTTATAATATAAGCGGAAATTGTAAACGCTTTCTCTATATAGGAGGTAATGTGATGGGCGCAAAAGTATCGGTGCAAATTAATGGCGTGGCGCGGGATGTGGTGGAAGGAACGCGAATACTGGACTATTTAAATGCAGAAGGAATACAGCATCCGCATATTTGCTATAGTGAGCAAATTGGACCAATTCAATCTTGTGATACATGTATGTGCGAGGTTGATGGGGAACTTGTGCGGGCGTGCAGCACGAATCTGACAGACGGGATGGAAATTAAAACTAATTCTGAATTAGCGAAAGATGCGCAATTAGAAGCGATGGACCGGATTTTGGAAAATCATTTACTGTATTGTACGGTTTGTGATAACAATAACGGTAATTGCAAAGTACATAATACGACGGAACTGCTTGGTGTGGAAAAACAAGAACGTCCTTACCGCGAAAAGGGATATTTGAATGATTTTTCGCATCCGTTTTACCGTTATGATCCGGATCAATGTATTCTTTGTGGGCGCTGCGTGGAGGCGTGTCA
The DNA here is from genome assembly GCF_900187225.1 of Listeria monocytogenes. Taxonomy (GTDB): domain Bacteria; phylum Bacillota; class Bacilli; order Lactobacillales; family Listeriaceae; genus Listeria; species Listeria monocytogenes. The sequence continues at coordinate 2,583,837 of NZ_LT906436.1, read as the reverse complement.
GCAAGTGCAGGTGAATGAGACACTTTCGATTGATTGGGAACGTAGTCAGCCAAGGGTTATTTGGGATGATGATCGTCCAGCGAATTTATCGTCCTGTGTTTCTTGTGGGCTGTGTGCGACGGTGTGTCCTTGTAACGCGTTGATGGAAAAATCAATGCTTGGCCAAGCTGGCTTTATGACTGGCTTAGACGAAGATATGCTAGAACCGATGATTGATATGGTGAAAAAAGTCGAGCCGAATTATCAAACCGTTTTTGCTGTGTCGGAAATGGAAGCAGCGATGCGGGAAACGCGGACAAAGAAAACGAAGACAGTTTGTACTTTCTGCGGGGTTGGTTGTACGTTTGAGGTGTGGACGAAGGATCGTAAAATTTTGAAAGTCGAGCCAACCGGGGAAGGTCCTGTGAACAAATTTGCCACATGTGTAAAAGGGAAATTTGGTTGGGATTTTGTCAATAGCGAGAAACGGATTACGACGCCGCTCATTCGCGAAGGTAATGAATTTGTGCCGGCGAGCTGGGAAGATGCGATTCATTTAGTTGCGACCAAACTGCGAGAAATTCAGGCTAAATACGGCAATGACTCACTTGGATTTATTAGTTCATCTAAGACGACGAATGAAGAGAACTATTTGATGCAAAAATTGGCGCGGCAGGTTTTTGAAACGAATAATATTGATAATTGTTCACGTTATTGTCAGGCGCCGGCTTCGGATGGACTGACTCGGACGGTTGGTATTGGCGCAGATTCAGGGACTGTGGAAGATATCGAATCTGCGGGGCTTGTTATTATTGTTGGTGCATCACCAGCCGATGGGCATCCAGTCCTTGCTAGTAGAATCAAGCGAGCTCAGAAGACACGCGGTCAAAAGCTAATTGTCTCAGATTTGCGAAAACACGAAATGGCAGAGCGTTCTGATTTATTCATTCATCCAAAACAAGGAACCGATTTTGTTTGGTTGACGGCGGTTGCGAAATATATGATTGATCAGGGATGGCATGATGAAGTCTTTATGGAGAATCGTATTAGTAATGTGGCAGATTATCTAGCATTTTTAGAACCATTTACATTGGAATATGCGGAAAAAGAAACAGGATTATCAGTAGAGACGTTGAAAAAAGTGGCGCAGATGGTTCATGAAGCAGACGGGACAGCGGTTTGTTGGGGAATGGGAGTTACGCAAAATATTGCTGGATCTCATACATCGTCTGCAATCGCTAACTTGCTTCTTGTCACTGGGAACTTCGGAAGACACGGTGCAGGCGCTTATCCGCTTAGAGGGCATAATAATGTACAAGGTGCTTGCGATATGGGGTCACTACCTAACGTTCTCCCAGGAATTCAACCACTAGGAAATGATGAAGTTCGTGCTCGTTTTGAAGAAGCTTATGGGGTATCAATTTCATCAGAACCAGGCCTAAAAAATAATGAAATGCTTGATGCGATTGAGGCGGGAACGCTCCATTCTATGTATGTGATTGGTGAGGAAATGGCTTGGGTGGATTCTAACTCGAACCATGTGCAAGAAATCCTTGCGAGCCTTGATTTCTTTGTTGTTCAAGATGTATTTTTATCAAAAACGGCGCAGTTTGCTGATGTTGTTTTCCCGGCAGCGCCTTCACTTGAAAAAGAAGGAACATTCACCAATACAGAGCGCCGGGTACAACGACTTTATGAGGTGTTAGAGCCGCTTGGAGATTCAAAGCCAGACTGGTGGATTATTCAAGAGGTGGCTAGAGCATGCGGAAGAACGGACTGGAATTATGATCATCCGAGCGAGATTATGGATGAAATTGCTAGCTTGGCACCATTTTTTGCAGGGGTTCGTTATGACCGGATGCAAGGATTTAACAGCCTTGTGTGGCCAGTGAGCGCGGATGGAAAGGATATGCCGTTACTTTATGAAGAACGATTTAATTTTCCGGACGGCAAAGCGCAATTTTCGACGTTACCGTATATTGCACCGATTACTTTCCCGGAAGAATATAATTTAACACTGAATAATGGGCGTTTGCTGGAGCAGTTCCATGAGGGGAATTTGACAGATAAGTCGAAAGGGCTGGATTATAAATTACCGGAAGTGTTTGTAGAAGTATCGCATGAGTTAGCGAAAGAACGCGATTTGGAAAGTGGTTCGCTCGTTCGTCTAAGTTCACCGTATGGTCGCATTAAGCTTCGTGCTGTGGTGACTGATAGGATGAAAGGAAATGAAGTTTATGTGCCAATGCATTCTGTGAGTAGCGAAACTGCAGTCAATTTGCTGACTTCAAGTGCGGGAGATGTTCGGACGAAAACACCGGCCTATAAACAAACAAAAGTAAATCTAACTGTGCTTGAAAAAACTGGGAAAAATCCACTTCCTGACCACAATCCGCGTAATCGTAAAAGATTCCCGCAAAATGGGGCTGAAGTAGCGCGCAAATGGTCGAGAGAAGATTATCAACCGATTTCTAAAGTGAACTGCGCCTGTGGTGGTAACTGTGGATGCGGCGGGAAAGGGAGGAATCACTGATGGCAGAACCAATTTCAACGATTCGTGATACAAAAAAGACCCCGGAAGAATTGGAAAAAGAACGTTTAGAACAAATGAAAGCGGATATTGCTGAACAAGATTCTGGTTTTATCGAAATCTTAGAAACGGTAAAGTTACTGCAGGAGTCGGGGGCACTTGAAGCTTTGAATAGTGCGATTAAAGCGCGCGGAGATATTACGAAAACTTTTCTGAATGAATGGCGTAAGGAACCGATGACGAATGCGATTAATAACATGATGATTTCGAGCAAGCTATTAACCGATACAAAACCAGAGCAAACTGAGGAAATGATAGCCAATTTGAAAAATGCTGCGAAAAAAGCAGAGGAAAGCGCGAAAAACGATGAAATCATGGGAATGTTAGCGATGATGAAGGCGCTGAAAGACCCCGATATCAACCGCGCACTCCGGTATGGTGCGACCTTTTTAAAAGAAGTTGGGCAAACATTAAAATAAGTAGACGAAACAGCGAGACTTTATGGTATCGCTGTTTCGATTTAGAGAGGAGTGGTTTTTGATGGATATTGTTTCGTACCAAAAAATCCGTCGTTTTGAAGCGGGCACTTTTCAAGAAATCGAATCAAGTGTTGCGACCGAGTATCCGCTAACTATCTACGTCAACGACCAAGAACTCGTGACCATCGTCTGCACGCCAGAATATCTGGAAGATTTAGTTGTGGGCTTTCTGACATCGGAAGGCATCGTTCGGGGCCCTCGAGACATCGATTCCGTGGATATCATCGAAGCGACTGGACACGCCAAGGTTAGCGCTAATTTTGTGAACAAATTCAATGCCAAGTACCGCGGCAAGCGCTACATCACCTCGTGTTGCGGCAAGTCCCGGGAAAACTTCTACTTCCAATCAGATGCCTCACTCGTCAATGTGAAGCAAAATGGGAATCTGCAACTAACAACCGACATGATTTTTCGCTTAATGGAAAAGTTTGAACAAAATTCTGCTACATTTCATCAAACTGGTGGTGTGCATAATGCGGCACTATGTAGTTCAGCGGAAATAATATACAGCAGGATGGACATAGGTCGCCATAATGCCTTAGATAAAATATATGGTCGCGCCTTGCAAGACGGGACATCTACTGAAGATAAGGCAATTATTTTTAGTGGGCGCATTTCTTCGGAAATCCTCGTTAAAACAGCAAAACTAGGTTGCGGAATTATTTTGTCTCGTTCTGCCCCAACCGAACTGGCGATTAATATGGCCGAAGAGTTAAATATTACAACAGTTGGCTTTATCCGGGGCGATAGGTTAAATGTCTATTCCGGATTTGAACGAATCACGTAAGTTTGATATGATGCAGTAAAATAGGACAGTAAGGTGAGCGGTGAAAATGAAACAAATATTAGTAGTAGATGATGATCGGCATATACTTAAACTTGTGGGCCACTATTTGCGTGCAGAAGGCTTCCGTGTACTTGAGGCAAGTGATGGGGTAGAAGCAGAAAAAATAGTTGAAACAGAGCAAGTTCATTTAGCTGTAATTGATGTGATGATGCCTAACATGGATGGTTTTGAACTTTGCCAAAAAATGCGCGCAAGTTATCCTGATATCCCTGTTATTATGTTGACAGCTAAAGATGCGCTGGCGGATAAATCACGCGGTTTTGAAGTGGGCACAGATGATTATGTCACAAAACCCTTTGAACCAGAAGAGCTGATCTTTCGAATTCGTGCGTTGCTACGGCGTTCCAATCAAGCAAGCGAAGTCAAAATCAACATCGGAAATATCACCATCGATCAAAAAAGTTATGGCATAAAAATTGGCAACCAAGAACGAATGATTCCCGTGAAAGAATTTGAGCTTTTATATCAGCTAGCAAGCTATCCTGGCCGGATTTTTACTCGAGAAGAATTAATTGAGCGGATTTGGCAACGTGATTATGATGGTAGTGACCGGACAGTGGATGTACATATTAAACGTTTGCGTGACCATTTTGATGAGGAGAAGGATGGTATTCGAATTGTTACGGTGCGCGGCGTCGGTTATAAATTGGAGGAGACAAGATGAAATCGTTATACAGTCGAATAGTTGTCACGATGCTTGTCGTCATCCTTTCCAGTAGTTTGCTCGGCTTTTTCTTTGCAAACATTTATTACCAAATAAAATTAAAACCTTTTAACGACGAAAAAACAGCCAAAATAGCGAAGGAAGTCCAACAATTTTACGAGTCAAATGCTACGATTTCTTTAAATGAGTACTTGGAAAATGTGGGCGAACTGGGATATGAATTATATTTGACAGATGGCGCGGAAAAATCCACTTATTTTGGTGGTGCTTTTCGAAAAAAAGATTTACCAGATAAGACAATCAAGCAAGTACTAGACGGAGATACTTATCATGGAATTGACTCATTCGATACAGGCATTTTCATCACAGGCTTTTTTGATAATGATGTGCGAAATACCATTGGTGTCCCGGTGCAAGTAGATGGTAAACAACTAGCGCTATTCATACGTCAAGACCCGGAACAACAATTTGGGGAACTTCGAATATTTTTCGCGATGATACTTATTTTCACATCCATCATTAGTATTCTGTTGGTTCTTATTAGTGGCAGATATATTGTCAAACCTGTCGTGAAGTTGACGAATGCGACGAAAAAAATACGTAAAGGTAATTACGATGTAGCCTTTGAAGTTCGGCGTAAGGATGAAATTGGGCAGTTGGCAGACTCGTTTACGAAAATGGCTAGTGAACTCGAAAAATCTGAAGCTTCCCGCCAAGAATTTGTCGCCAATGTTTCTCATGAACTACAATCTCCGCTCACATCCATGCAAGGCTTTGCGAGACTTTTAGGTTCTGGAACACTAACCGAAAAAGAACAAGCCGAATATTTAACCGTGTTATCAGAGGAGACCACGCGTCTATCCTCCTTAAGCAAACAACTACTCACACTCGCTTCACTTGATCAAGAATCAGAGCTACGGAAAAAAGAACCAGTTCACTTAGCCAAGCAGTGGCGTCAATTAATCCAAATGACCGAGTGGAGTTGGCGCGAAAAAGAACTAACGATAAACTTAGATTTAGCAGATGTAAACTATACTGGCGATGCCGAATTGCTTTATCAAGTGTGGTCCAATTTGTTAACTAATGCGATTAAATTCACACCACAGGGCGGGAATATTCAAGTCCGCCTTTATGAAGATATGACGAATGTTTTTGTAGAAGTTCAAGATAGCGGTGTCGGCATAAGTAAGGTGGATATGACCAAGATTTTTGACCGTTTTTATAAAGCTAACGAAAGCCGAACCAGAGAAGAAGGCTCGAGTGGCCTAGGATTATCCATTTGCCAGAAAATTATCACGCTCCATCACGGCGAAGTAACCGTGCAAAGTAGCCTTGAAAAAGGAACAACATTCACAGTCAAACTACCAAAAAACTAAATTTGTAAAATCCGATTCACATTCCGTTTACAAAACTTCTTTAAACTAAGGGTAAGATCTTAGAAGGAGTTGAACGGAATGTTTTTGGCATTAAGAGAATTAAAACACGCAAAATTACGCTATATTCTAATTGGATTAATTATGGTGTTAATCGCATGGCTTGTTTTGTTTGTAACGGGGCTTGCGAATGGACTTGCAAATGATAATGGGGCAGCCATTTCATCCAATAAAGCAACTTATTATGTTTTACAAAAAGACTCGGATAATCGCTTAACGAGGTCCAATTTAACCGCATCCGAAACAGACAGCGTAGCGAAGCAAGTGAAAAAATCAGAAAGCACCAATCTAGGTGTGCAAATGGGTACAATTACACCACCCAACAAAGATAAAAAAACAGATATTACTTATTTCGGTATAGATAAAACAGGCTTCATGAAACCGGCCATCTCAGAAGGAACAGAGCCACAGAAAACAAAAGAAGTAGTAGCCGATATTTCTTTAAAAGAGTCTGGTTATAAATTAGGCAGCAAACTCAAAGATAGCGCAACAGGGGAAGAATTCACGATAACTGCCTTTACCAAAAACAATACATTTAGTCATTCACCGGTTATTTTCGTTGGCTGGGATGCTTGGAAATTAGTGCATCAAACGAACCAAGCAGCAGAAGGAGAATATAACGCCGTAGCACTAGATGTTTCCGAAAGTACAGCTAAGAACCTATCACTCGGATCCATGGAACTTTCGTCTAGTAAAGAAGTGCTTCAAGGTATTCCAGGCTATTCAGAAGAACAAGGATCATTACTAATGATGATTGCTTTTTTATTCGTTATCGCCGCATTTGTTCTAGCTGCTTTCTTTTATGTCATTACGATTCAAAAAATCAATCAATTTGGTATTTTAAAAGCAGTTGGCGCACGAACAGCCTATTTAGGCCGAAGCATCGTTACCCAAGTTGTTTTCTTGTCAGTCATCAGTTTATTAATTGGAAACGGCTTAACATTTGGGCTTGCAGCAATTTTACCAGCAAGCATGCCATTTACACTTAGCCCGGTGCTTGCAATCGGCTGTTCTGCCTTATTCCTTGTTGTAGCAGTCATCGGATCGATGTTATCACTTTACCGTGTAGCGAAAGTAGATGCGTTAGAAGCAATTGGGAGGGCAAACTAATGACTTTAATGATGAAAAATATTTCTAAAAATTATCAAGATGGCGAGCAAGTCATCGAAGTGTTGAAAAATGTATCTTTAGAAGTGGCGCAAGGAGAATTCGTTGCAATCGTTGGACCTTCAGGCGCTGGGAAAAGTACATTTTTATCCATCGCAGGTGCATTATTATCCCCGACAGAAGGAGAAATTGCTATAGGTGGAAAAGTGTTAAATGACCTCACAAGCAAAGACTTAACAAAAGTGCGGCTCGACAAAGTAGGGTTCATTTTCCAAGGTGCGAACCTAATCCCGTACTTAAATGTCCGTGATCAGTTACTCGTAATTGCGGAACTATCTGGTGATAAAGGGCGAGTAGCAAAAGAAAAAGCAGATGAATTACTTAAAGAATTAGGTTTAACTGCTCGCGAAAACAATTATCCGGAAAGTTTATCAGGTGGTGAAAAACAACGTGTCGCCATTGCTAGAGCACTAATGAACGACCCCGATATTATTTTAGCGGACGAACCAACCGCAAGCTTAGATGCGAGCCGTGGTCACAAAGTAGTCCAAATGATTGCGGATGAAGTAAAACGAAAAAACAAAGCTGCCATCATGGTTACGCATGATGAACGAGTTTTAGACTTAGTTGACCGCGTAATTCGGATTGAAGATGGCTATTTGAAGGATTAAAAAAGGATTGGTCCGCGTACGCGAGCCAATCCTTTTTACTTGTTTTCTTAAGCGGGAACACTTTTAATGTGGACGGCGTGCAAACGATAGAATCTCTTGGAGTAGAGAAATTAGTTTATGAGCCACTAATTCGCACAAAAGAAGACTATACTTACACTGGTAAGTTTATCTTTACTAAGGCGAAAATGATGTTAGTTTCAAAAAAACAAAATTTTTCGGTACTAATATGAAGATGAAAAAGCTTTCTTGTTAAAAATATAAACTATCGCCGCTCAACTGGAGCAAGCAAATCCACCTCAATCGGCGTTGCTAAAAAAGCGGGGACATTCTTTTTGAAACGTTTATAATGCTCTGTCCCGTTATGGAACTGAATTGCTGCTTCATCAGCCCACTTTTCTAGAATATAGAAAATATTTGCGTTTTCTACAGAGCGAACTAATTCGTAGCCATGATTTCCGGTTTCTGAAAGCGAGCCTTGGATTACTAAATTCACTTCCACCAAAAATTCCGCTACTAAATCAGGTTTAACTTGGACTTTTGCTTGTATGTGTAGCATATTATTCCTCCTATTTAGAAATTAATTTGATTTCTTTTTTTTCGGGGCTCGATTTCTCTAAAAACCAATGCGCTTTTTCGATACTTTCAGATGTTTCGTGCAATGTTTGGTGAATAGCACTTTCACCAACTTGTAAATCTTCCATATAGACTTTTGCGTTATTAGGCATGAAAAGTCTGGAAGCGAGGGAACTATTCGTTGGGACGATACCATCAGTTAAATTATCTTCACTGAGAGCTCCAGCAATGGATAGTACTTCTAGGTCAGTACTAATTTTAATCTTTTTGTCAATAAAATAATCTAATTGCGGGGTGTTGGATGGTAATTTGTTAAAAGCTAAATTATCGCCATTATCGTCTGGGTCCAAATCATTAAAAGGAGAGCCAATAGCAACTAATTTGCGCAGAGTAGGAACCGCGTTGTCATTAGAGTAGTCTTCTGCAAAATAAGTTAAAGCTAAGCCACCGTTAGAATGACCAACTCCGTCCATTTGTGTGAAACCGTATCGGGACTTTAAATCTTCCATTGCGATTTTTAACCATTTAGACCAGTCATCGGGAGTTGCTTGGTTTTGGTCGAAACCAAATTTGATAATGGGACGTTTGGCATCTTTTGTTAGCGCGCCTTGGTATGCAATTTTTCCATTTGAGTTAATAGACATTGACATTGCTTCATTGGAACTTTTATATTTATTCATCAAGTGATCTGCCATTTCATCTAAGGAATGTGTATCACCACCGCTTCCATGAATTAAAATAATGGGTATTTCGTTTTTTAAGTCCACTTTAGGAGGAGAAGAATTTTCAACCTCATCATCTTTTTGGCAAGCACTGAGAGATAACGCGCCAAAAAGTAAAATCATGATTGTAATAAAATATTTCTTCACTAATTATCGTCCTCCATTCCCACTTAGTATACCAAATATCGGCGTGACAATCATGCGAAACTCGTCTATAATCGAGGTACATAATAACGGAAATTTAGAAGGGTGCGAAAACTATTGGCAAATGTAGCAATTGATACAGTTATTACAGATATGGACGGAACATTACTAGTAAAAAAAGGCGATCAAATTCATCCGTTCAACAAAGAAGTTTTAATGGAGTGGCAAAAAAAGGGGAAAAAACTTTTCCTTGCCACGGGACGACTGGATTTAGCAATTTTACCATTTATCCACGAACTTAATATCAAAACGCCAGTCATTTCTTGTAATGGAGGATTAGTACGCGATTTTACTACTGGAGAAATTTTATATAAAAGTAATATTGAACTGGATTTGATACATACGGTATTAGAAACGCTTGAACCTCTGGACGTTAATTATCATATTTATACAACGGAGCGAATTCTCGGGCCAAGCAATACTGGCAAAATCGCCTTTTTCAATGAATTAAATAAAACTTTACCAGAAAATGAACAAGTTCCAATTACGTTAACAACAGATCCATTCAGCGTGCTTCGGGAAGGTGAATTCCCACTAAAAGTACTTGTAATTGAGTCGGATTTAGAAAAACGAGCTGAAATCAAAGCAGCTTTAGAAGGCTTGCCACTTTCTGTTCTCGCGTCTGCCTCGAATTTAATTGATATTATGAATGAAGGTATTGATAAGGCGAAAGGCCTCACTTATCTTGCGGAACATGGTTACATTAATCTTGATTCAACTATTGCTTTTGGGGATAATGAAAATGATGTCGGTATGATTGAATTAGCCGAAATTGGTGTAGCAATGGAGAATGGCATTCCGCTAGCTATAGAAAAAGCAGATAAAATCGCAAAACATCATGATATCGGCGGGCTAGGGTTATTTATGCAAGAAGAAATTTTATAAGAAAAAGAACCATTAGATAATATTTCACTAATCTAATGGTTCTTTTTTTGAACTATAAGGCGAAAATGTGAAAAGCCTTGCACATAGCCAGTGTTTACATGAAACAGAGATACTTTTTATTTTTTGCGCGCTTAAAAAGGTATAAAACTGGAGTTAGGTCCTCGCGGAAGCATGGTACATTAATTTTGAACTTACTTCAATCTAAAGCGAGGAATGAAAAATGATTACAGTGAAAAAATATCCAATGTTATTAATGAGTTTTTTAATCGTAGGGATGATTATTTTTTGTGTACCTCATCATGCCCAAGCTACAGAGTTAGATAATATCATTGATGGTGTTCAAATTTTAGATAGAGATGGCAAGCCGATAGATAGTGAAAGCGATTCTGACAGAGTAGTAGATAGTCAAGAGGATATTGTCGTCGTTTACAATTGGTCGATTAAGGATAATCAACCAGTTCATGCGGGAGATACTGTTCATATCCAAATCCCAAAAGAATTTAAAATCTATACGACAGTTCAAGGGGAGTTAGTCATAAGTGATGGAGGGGCTTCTTGCGGAGAATTCGAAATTACAACAGATGGGATGATGACGATTACCTTCAATGACTATGTAGAGAATCATTCTATTAGTCACGGCATAGTAGAAGTCTATACGAATTTTGATTTAGAAGAATTAGACGGTGAAACACCAACTACAATCGTTTTCCCAATCAGCGAAAACGACTCCGAAGAATTTACAATAAAAATAAAACCAGATACCACTAACGCTTTTGAGAAAAAAGGGTCAACGGTTCAAAATGCGCAAGTGATTGACTGGGAAATCAAAATAAACCAAGAATTAGCAACGCACGAAAATGCTTCAGTAGAAGATTTCCCGGGAAATGGTCAGAAAATTCTCTTTGACTCATTTGAAGTGCACGAAATGAATATGCATATAGATGGCACTTACGAAATAGGCGCTAAAGTGGATCCATCTGAATATACTGTAACTAAAATAAACAATACTTCTGGTCAAACGGGATTTCGATTAACGTTTGAAAATCCGATTGATTCAGCATATCAAATCACCTATCAAACAGAAATAACGGATTTTAATAAAGCAACTTTTTCAAATACAGCAACATTTAATTCTGATGAAACGGAAGAAGTAATGGATTCAGATGTAGTAATTCCTCGAGATCCAATTATTCAAAAATATCCATTATTGTTTGATACAACATCTAATAAAATTTCATGGAAAGTAGAATATAACCAAGGGCATTACGCACTAGACAATTCTGTAATGGTGGATACTTACATTGATGAACAATCCTTTGGTGGAATTACACGTATTGTAAATGGAGATACAGGAATACCGCTACTTCCAACCGAATATACCGTAACAGATATGGGGTCAGCTGGTTTTAAAATTGAGTTGCCAGATGACGGTTACTACACGATTTATTTTGAAACAATCGTTCCAGAAGGCACCACGGGAATGATTTCCAACACCGCATCAATCATTTCCCCGAACATCCCTGATAACGAGGCAGAAGGTGACTATTTTATCCCCGATCCTTCACCGACAGAGGGGCTAATTGATAAAAAAATCGAAAATTTTAATGCGAAAACAGGGGAATTAACGTGGGAAATTATTATCAATAAAGACGGCGGAACGCTTCATAATCCGGTTATTACAGACGAATTTCCTGACGGCGGATTAATTTTCCATCCAGCGACTCTAAAAATTATGGACAGCGAGCAAGTGAAATTAGACTCGGCGGATTACGAGGTTGTTCCATTAAATGGCGATAGTAGCTGGGAAAAAGGATTTCAAATCAATTTTAACCGAGATATTACTGGGCAACATGTTATTACTTATAAAACCCAAGTGAATCCAAGTACTCATACAAGTGGAGACAATGAATACACTAATAATGCAACCATTAAAACGGACACAGCAGAAGCATCCGACTCGGATACAAAATGGATTGATAAAGTCATCGATGCAGACGGATATAAAAATGGTGTGTTCAATTACAAAACAGGTGAAATTGAATGGAAATTAATTTTCAATGATAGTTCCAAACTAATCTCCAAGCCAACGATAGAGGATTCGCTTAATTCAGGACAAACATTCATTCAAGACTCTATTGAAATCCACAAAATTGATCTTTCCGCAACACCACAAGTTGGGGAATTAATACCGCCGGAAAATTATGATGTCACTTTTACGAAAAAAGAAAATGGTAACGAGCAAATGCTTATTACCTTCAAAAAACCATTAATTCACCCAGTTGAAGTTACCTACAAAACGAAACCAGTAGGCATCACTAAGCCACTTTATAAAAATAAAGCAGTTATAAGTGACGGGGAAGAAGTGCTCGCTGATTACGAAGCAGAAGTAATTGATGATAATGCAAATAAATATGTTAATAAATCGGGTGAGCAAGTTGGAGATAATATCGATTGGGAAATTTATGCAAATCAATCTGGATCAACGGTCAGTAATGCAACTGTAACTGACACACTTGGTACAGGGCAAAAACTAGACACCTCTAGTATTAAGGTATACAAAGCGCAAACTTCTGTTACAGGCAAGATGTTGCAAGAGAGTAACATGCCAATTTCCCCAGGTGAATATGATTTGAAAACAGGTGTAGATGAGGAAAGTAATTTAGAATATTTCCAAGTGAAATTTAAAAATGAAATTAATCAATCCTATGTGATTAAATACCAGACAGCGATTACCTTGACCTCGGATACAGAAACAACGGCGCAAATCGGCAATTCCGTCACTTTTACAGGAGATAATATTACAAAAGGCGAAACTGAAAAAACTAAAAATATTGAAGTTAAAATAACAACGGGCGACGGCACAGGAACCGGGGAAACTGGGAAAATAATTTTAAATAAAGTGGATAAAGCCGATCCAAGTATTCCGCTAGAAGGCGCGACGTTTGACTTGTACGCGAATGATGAAAAAGTGGATACACAAACAACCGATAAAAATGGCGTTATCGAGTTCGACGATTTGGTATACGGAGACTACACTTTAAAAGAAGTGAGTGCACCAGAAGGATACACATTACCAACCGCTTCGACAGAGAATATCCAAGTGAAGTTAGAGCAAGACGAAAAAGTCGTTCAAGTCATGAATGAAAAAATGCCAATCAAAGAAACTGGTGAGGTTCATTTAGTGAAAACCGACAAAGCAACTGGAGCCACGTTGGCAGGAGCTGAATTTTCACTATATGATAAGTCTGGAGCCGAACTACAAAACGGACTCACAACGGATGAAAATGGCGAACTAACTATCCATAATTTAGACTTAGGTAGTTATTATTTAAAAGAAACAAAAGCGCCAGAAGGATATAAACTCTCGGAAAAAACATGGGAATTCAGCGTGGAATCAGGGCAAGTAGATGCGATAGAAATCCAAGCAGAAAATGAAAAAGATTTAGGAGAAGCAGTCTTAACTAAAGTTGATAGCGAGACGAATGCTAAGTTATCCGGCGCGAAATTCAACTTATTAAATGACTCTGGCGAAGTTATTCAAACTAACCTTGTCTCGGATGAAAATGGAGAAATTCGTGTTCAAAACCTAGAGCCAGGAGACTACGCATTCCAAGAAACGGAAGCTCCAACAAATTATGATTTAGCGACAAATACATGGCCATTTACCATTGTGGCAGGGCAAACGAGTGCTACAATGGTAACAGCTGAAAATAATAAAACAGGGAAACCAGATGTCGATACTGGCGAAGTTATTCTCGTGAAACAGGATAGTGCAACGGGTGAAACTTTAGAAGGAGCGGTTTTTGATTTGATGACCGCTGATGGCGCTATAGTTGCAAGTAATTTAACAACTGATGCTAACGGGGAAATCACAGTGACTAATTTAGCACCAGGTAAGTATTCCTTTAAAGAAACAAAGGCGCCAGAAGGATATGAGTTAGCGAGTGATGTGTGGGAATTTACTATTGCTCCAAATCAACCAGAAAAAATAACAATTACGGCTGAAAATACGAAATTGGCCCCAATTCCAGATGCGGGTTCAGTAAAAATTATTAAACAAGACAGCGAAAATGGCGTTCGATTGGCGGGAGCTGAGTTTTCGCTAATAGCTGAAAATGGCGAGACGCTACAAACAAATTTGAAAACCGATGAAGCTGGAGAACTTGAAGTTAATAATCTTGCTCCAGGAAATTATCGTATTCAAGAAACAAAAGCGCCAGACGGATATCAACTTGAATCAACTCCATGGCAGTTTGAAATTGTAGCAAATGACACGATTCAAGTTACTGTTATAGCTGAAAACGCCAAGCTGGAACCAGATATATCTGAAACCGGTGCGGTGCGATTAATCAAAACGGATAGTGAAACCGGAACTAGACTAAGCGGCGCTGTTTTTAGCCTCCTAGATGAATCAGGAAAAGTCATCCAAGCTAATTTAACGACCGATGAGAATGGCGAAATCTTTATAGATGGCTTAACACCAGGAAATTATTCGCTAAAAGAAACAAAGGCGCCAGACGGATATGAGTTAGCAGAACAGCCATGGAATTTCCAAATAGTTAAGGGGCAAGTAGATGCAGTAATCATAAAAGCAGAAAACTCGCCTATCATAGCAAATGGGGCTATTTCATTTGAAGGCGATGAAACGGATAAACCCGAATCAATTGAAATTCCAGTAAGGAAAACTGATACTTTAGCAACAGAAGTAACCAAACTACCGCAAACAGGAGATAAAACGTCATTTCCTAGAGTTATTTTAGGTGGAAGTGCAGTGTTAATGAGTTTGTTATACCTTAGAAAAAAATCCTCATAATCATAAAAAACTTCCATTCCAATAAAGAATGGAAGTTTTTTTATAAGAATGGTTGCACTTAAAATGTATATATGCTAACATATGCATATAAAGAAATTAGCTACTTACAGAGGGGAAGTAATCATATGGCACATAACCACGATCATGCTCATGGACACAATCATAATCATGCGCATAATGCCAACAAAAAATCATTATTTATCAGTTTTATTCTAATTGCTACATTTATGGTAGTCGAAGTTATTGGTGGAATTATGACCAATAGTTTGGCGCTACTTTCTGATGCGGGGCACATGCTCTCTGACGCCGTGGCGCTCGGTTTAAGTTTAGCTGCATTCAAATTTGGCGAAAAAGCAGCGAGCTCCGATAAAACATATGGCTATAAACGATTTGAAATTTTAGCAGCATTTCTTAATGGGTTAACGCTCGTTGGGATTTCTGTTTTTATATTCTATGAAGCAATTGGTCGTTTCTTTGATCCGCCACAAGTCATTGGAGCGGGAATGATGACCATTTCAGTTATCGGATTGCTTATTAATATTTTAGTCGCTTGGATTTTAATGAAAGGTGACACTAGCGAGAATTTGAATATGCGTAGTGCGTTCTTGCATGTGCTTGGAGATTTGCTTGGCTCTGTTGGTGCGATTATTGCCGCGTTACTCATTATTTTCCTCGGCTGGAATATCGCCGATCCAATCGCCAGTGTTATCGTTGCAGCGCTTATCTTAGTTAGTGGCTGGCGCGTGCTGAAAGATGCTATTCATATTTTGATGGAAGGAAAGCCAGCGAATGTGGATACAGAAGAAATCAAAACGTTTTTCCAGCAACAAGACGGTGTGAAGGAAGTACATGATTTACATGTATGGGCGATTACTTCTGATTTCAATGCTCTTTCAGCTCATTTGACCGTATGCGAAGATGCCGACCGAGATAAAATTTTGGCAGATATTGAGCATTATTTGCAAGAAAATTTCTCTTTAGAACATAGTACGATTCAACTTGAAGGAAATCACGCTCACCATCATCACTGCAATTAATGCCGCTTCATGATATGATTAAAGTATCAATTAGAGGAGTTGGTTTAGATGGAAGAACAAGTTGATTTAGGTCATTTTTTGAAAAAAGCTTTTATCGCTATAGGTGCCCTAACCTTAGTATTTATCGGGGTTCTAGCAATGTTCACAATCATCGGTGTAATTATCGCTATCCCGCTACTAAAAAAAGCTAGCAAAATGCTTCTTTCCAAAAAAGAAGATAGCGACCATACTCATTCACATGGCGGCAAGTTAAAAATCAAATGCCCGGCCTGCCATGCAAAAATGAAATTCAAAGATAGCGAATTGCTCGACGAAAAATAAGTTTTAAAGCCTTCTCAGTGAATTTGAGGAGGCTTTTTTATCTAAATGTGCATTATTTTAAGAAATTCGGGAAAAGGAAACGAGAGGTGTTGTCAAATGAAAGCTGTAGGATTAACGAAAGCGTCAACGGATTTTGTGGATATAGAAATCGACAAGCCAGTACCAGAAAACCATGATTTACTAGTTAAAATCAAAGCGATTTCCATCAATCCGGTAGATACTAAACAACGTGAAGCAGCTAAGCTATCAGGAGAGGAAGTTCGGATTTTAGGTTGGGATGCAGTTGGAGAAGTAGTAGATACTGGGAGTGAAGTTATATTATTTCAAACTGGACAAGACGTTTATTTCGCAGGTGACGTCACAAGACCAGGAGTGTACGCAGAATACACTTTAATTGATGAGCGGTTAGTTGGTTTGAAACCACATAACTTGAACGTAGAGGAAGCTGCTGCGATGCCACTGACAACTATTACAGCTTGGGAAGCACTGTTTGACCGTTTAACTATTACTGAAAATGATAAAGGTAAATCAATTTTAATCATTAATGGGGCTGGTGGTGTTGGTTCTATTGCGACTCAACTAGCTGCAAACGCTGGTCTTGAAGTCATCGCCACTGCCTCACGCCCAGAAACAGTAGAATGGACTAAGAGCCACGGCGCAAACTATGTCATCAATCACCGAGAAAACATCCCGGAACAACTGGAAGAACTTGGATTTAAAAAAGGGGTTGATTTTATTTTATGTTTGCATAACACGAGTGCTCACTGGGATGAGATGCAAGAAGCGATTCGCCCACAAGGGAAAATTTGCTCGATTGTGGAACTTACTGAACCGGTGGAAATGACTCTTTTAAAAGATAAGAGTGCTACTTTCAGCTATGAATTCATGTTTACTCGCTCGAAATATGATACAGCAGATAAAATCAGACAGCATGAAATTTTAACAGAAGCAGCTCATATGCTAGATAAGGGTAATTTAACGACAACTCTAAATCAAGTGTTATCACCCGTGAACGCGGCGACAATAGAAGAAGCTCACAAAATTATCTCATCCGGAAAAATGATTGGAAAATTAGTAGTGAAAGGATTTGAGTAATGATGAGTGAAAAACAAGTTGCGCTATATATCGCAGTTAGCTTGGACGGCTATATTGCAGATGAAAACGGAAGTGTCGAATGGTTAGAATCTATTGATAGTGAAGGGGATGCGGGTTATGAAGCCTTCTTTGACAACGTAGATACTGTTGTAATGGGCCGGACGACGTATCAACAAATCTTCTCACTCACTGATACATTCCCTTATAGCAAAAAAGATGTCTACGTTTTTTCCAACACGAAAGCTGGGACAAAAGATGAATATGCTGACTTTGTTGCTGGCACTGTTGATACATGGCTAAATAATATCGACGGCGAAAAAATCTGGCTTGTAGGTGGCGCAAAATTAGTGCAACAATTTTTAAAAGAGAGAGCCATTGATCGATTTGTCATAACGATTGCTCCCATTATTCTAGGAAAAGGAATTCCACTATTTGAAGAAGATCAGGAACACGCGCTAGAACTTGAAGAAGTAACGCGTTTCGGACAGTTTGCACAGCTAACGTATAAAAACTTGGAGGAAAATTAAATGAAAATTGCCGCTTTTGATATTGATGCACAAAAAGGTTTTACGCCGCTTTGCCCCGATGAATTACCGGTTTCGGGTGGAGATAAAATTGTGCCAGAACTTAATTTTATGGCAAGTCTTGCTTCTCTTCGAATTGGTAGTAAGGACGCGCATCCGCAAAATGCTGTATGGGTAGTGGATTCCAAAGACGAAATGCTGGCTGAGCTCGAATATCCAAATGCGGACCGGACATGGGTAAGGCACTGTGAGCCTGGTACAAAAGGCTTTGAGTTATTAGATGGTTTGCCGGTTGTTACTGATTATGATTACTTTATTTGGAAAGGCATGGAGCCGGACATTCATCCGTATGGCGCTTGTTACCACGATATCGTCGAACATCTTTCAACAGGTGTTCTAGAATATTTGCGGGAACAAAAAGTCGATTTAGTTCTTGTTGGAGGTTTAGCTTTTGATTTTTGTGTGAAAACTACGGTTATACAGTTAAGTAGGGCAGGCTTTTCTGTATTAGTTTATTTACCAGCGACACGTGCATTATCTGAACAAGGTTTTGATGAAACAAAAGAGCTGTTAGCAAATACCGAGAAAGTGCAACTTATCGAAACAAGGGAGGAACTTGTCGCCTATTGCCAGTAATTATATTGGAAGAGGTGAGGGGAATGAGGAAAGTTGGTATATTTCCTAGTATGATAATTCTTTTCACAGTAGGAATTTCTGCTGTGTTATATCCGCTACTACCTTCTGAAGTGGCGGTGCATTTCGGTACGGACTTCTCCCCAGATATGTTTATGCAAAAGTGGCTTGGCTTAATTCTGATTCCCTTTTTAATGATTATGTTCACAGGAACGGAATATTACGGGAAAGAAAAAGTGAACCAAGAGAGTTTACTAGAATTTGAATATTGCTTTAGGCTGTTGTTAGTGCTTCTAACGATTATTCAAATGAGTATTATTGTATACGCACTAGGTTATGATATCCCAACTGGTAGATTTTCATTAGTCACAGCGGGAGCATTCATGTTCGTTGTTGCAGCCTACATTCAATACTCGAAAAAACTCTTTAAATTTTTAACGATGATTGGTTTTAAAAAGATCGATGCATGGTCAAGAAACCTACTTAGAAAAATCACAACTGTTACACTTAATATAGCTGGTACAATCTGTTTTATCCTCGCTTTGTTTATGCGTAATGATCCCAGTTACTTAATGTTAGCAATGTTGATGACGATGTGTGTTATTGTTGTTGGTTCAGGAGTTTATCTTAACAAGAAATAAAAATATAACAGTTTTTATTTACAATTGATACAGTTTCGGTTTATAATGGTGGCGGAAGTTCTGCGTAGATTTGGCAGGAAGTCCGTCATTTTTTTTGCGTAATCAAAAAGCGCTTACAAAAGAGGAGGAGAAATATTGCATAAAACAGCCAGAAAAATGGTAGTGGCACTCAGTTTGCTATGTTTACTAGTACTTACAGCATGTCAGTCTGGCGATAAAGGGGAAAGTGAAAAAGTAACATCCGATAAGAAAGCAAAAGTGGTTAACATCATGGAAACGAGTGGAATTCCAAATGCAAGTCCAACGCTCGCAGACAATAGTGTGAGTTTTCGAGTAATTAATCAAATTTTTGAAGGCTTATATAGATTAGATAAAAACGGAAAACCGGCACTAGCTCTAGCTGCCAGTGAACCTGAAGAAAAAGATGGCGGGAAAACACTTATTTTTAAAATTCGCGAAGATGCCAATTGGTCAAACGGCGACCCAGTGACGGCTCAAGATTTTGAGTACGCTTGGAAAAAAGTGGTGGATCCAAAAACGGCCGCTGCGTATGGACCGCAAATGGAGGAAATCGTCAAAAATGCTACCCAAATTTTAAAAGGTGAAATGGCACCAGATGAACTTGGAATTAAAGCATTAGATGACAAAACACTACAAATCGAACTAGAAAACCCTGTGCCAATATTCAAAGAACTCCTAACGACTGGCACGTTCTTCCCGCAAAACCAAGCATTCGTGGAAAAACAAGGTGACCGTTACGGAACAAAAAGCGACACATTAATTTCCAATGGCCCGTACAAATTAGAAAATTGGAATGGCACAAATATGACATGGGATTACGTTAAAAATCCGACTTACTGGGATAAAAAGAACGTTCCAACTGAAAAAATCCATGTAACTGTTGTAAAAGATACTAATGCGGCTTTAAACTTATACAATACAAACAAATTGGACCGTGTGGAGCTTGACGGCGAATTTGTTAAACAATATAAAGACGATAAAAACTTCCATAAAGAAGCAACCGGACGCTCTGTTTATATGAAAATGAATCAAGGCAAAGATGGCGTGAAAACGGATTTAGCTAACTTAAACTTGCGTCGCGGTTTAGCGATGGCTATCGATAAGACTGGCATGGTCAATACACTACTTGCAAATGGATCTAAAGCATTAAACGGGGATGTTCCCGGTGATATCATGTTTGACCCAGAAACAAAAGAAGATTTCCGCAAACAAAACGGCGATTTACTCAAATTTGATCAACAAGAAGCTACAAATGCCTGGAAGCAAGGTTTGAAAGAAATCGGGAAATCCGAATTAACACTTACTTTAACAAGTGGCGATACGTCCTTGCAACGTAAACAAACAGAATTTATCCAAAATCAATTGGAAGAAAACCTTCCTGGACTAACTATCAAACTAAAAAATGTTACGAATCAAGCTAGTTTCCAAGCTGACGTTACACAAGACTTTGAACTACTACTTGGAGGTTGGGGAGGAGATTATCAAGATCCCCTAACATATCTCAACCTATTCCTCACAAACAGCCCAGGAAACCATACAGGCTTCTCAGACGCGAAATACGATGAACTAGTCCTTGGCGCGAAAGGTAAACTCTCAGCTGACCCAGAAAAAAGATGGCAAGCATTACTAGAAGCAGAACAAATTTTACTCAAAGATAACGCCGTGCTTATCCCGCTTTACCAAGGTGGCCGTGCGTACTTGCAAAAAAGCAATTTGAAAAACTACACCACATATCCAATCGGTTCAGAAAACTACAAGTGGATTGAAAAAAATTAATTTAAAAGGAGTCTAGTTAACCATACTAGACTCCTTTTTTATACCCGAATGAAAATAAGACTTAGGATGTACCAATTTTCAGCCTAGAGCCGTTCGTGCCTTTTTGGGATGTCCTCTATAATTAACCTATCAACAAAAAAGGACGGTAAAAACAATGAAAAAGGGACTTTTCGGTTTACTGGCTGCAATTTTTGTATTAACAATGGTTGTAATTGAATTTTCAGCACCAATTGGATCAGCAGCAAATACATATTACGTTACAATCAAAAACGATGGAAAAGAAGTTACCAAGTCAAAATTTAAAGGGTACTCTTTCCAAGAATCGTGTTTAGATAATCAAGGAAACAGTCACAAAGTTAACTTCATGTCAACAACACAACTTAAAAAGAATAAGCAGTATAAAATCGTCGTTCAAGACAACGAATTACTCGTCCAAGCCAAGGAAATAAACAGTGTTCCGCTTGCAAGTAGTAAATAAAATTAGAAAAGAGGAAAAAATCATGAATAGTTTTTGGAAAATATTTTTTACAGTTATTTTAGGATTTATCGCACTTAATATCGTACTTGATATCGTTGGAATCACGCTTCACTTCTTATTTCCAGTCCTTATACTAGGTGGTATTGGATATCTACTTTATCGCATGTGGGGCAATTCTCCAAAGCGCTCGAGTCGCGACAATGAAGACCGCTACAACTGGTAATACATTTGCTAAAAAAGCTCCCTAGGCTTTTAGATATATTGAACCTAATTTCTTTTACAGAAGTTAGGTTTTTTTGTATGGTAAGTTTGTTATAATAAGAGGAGGAAATGAGGCGATGAAAATGAAAAAAGATATAATTCTCAAATCAGTTGTTATATCAGTCATTACAGCCATAGTTTTCAACATTAAGCGTAAAAAAGTCAAATAACCGCTCAAAAATTGTTATTCATGATTAAATGGCTATTTTAAGCCATTTGCATCTAATTTTGCTGTCGGTATGCTATAATAACAAAAAGAAAATCATGGAGGACATAGAGATGAATATAGAAAACACCTTACTAAAACAAGATGTGTGGCGTTTTATTGATAATACAACGATTAATCCAGCTTTCGATGCCATTCAATCGTTTGCGACAGATGATACCCTATGTCGTTCGGTCGGAGCAAGAATGGCGCCGTCTACCGTGCGGGGCTGGGTGCATGAAAAAACAGTTTCACTTGGAATTCAAGATTCTAAGTTGCCTGATATAGATAAAGGAATTGCATTTTTGCAAAAACAAGGCTACCGCGTCGTAGTTAGAAATTCTGGTGGTCTAGCTGTTGTCCTTGACTCGGGTGTGCTCAATTTGTCAATGGTTCTTCCAGATGCAGAACGCGGAATTGCGATTGAACGTGGTTATGAAACTATGTTTACACTAATCAAAGACATGTTCGTAGATTGTAATGAGGTAATTGAAGCGAAAGAAATAGAAGACTCTTATTGTCCTGGTAGTTATGACCTTAGTATTCAAGGGAAAAAGTTTGCCGGTATTTCTCAGCGTAGAATGGCAAAAGGGGTAGCGGTCCAAATTTATTTAGCTATTGACGGGGATCAAACTACTCGCTCAGAACTGATTCGCGATTTCTATACGATTAGCGGAAAAGCAAAGCAAACAAAATATACTTTTCCAGATGTGAATCCGAATGTTATGGGTTCGCTTTCGGACTTAATGAAAAATGATATAAGTTTAAATGGGACGTTGGTACGTCTTTTCAATAGTTTACGACATTACGCAGGTGAGCTTGTATCTGGTACGCTTACGTCTGAAGAGTTAGATCTTTTCCCAGCCTATTACGAACGTTTAATTGCCCGAAATGATAAAGTGCTTACTTGAGAGGAGGAGGTTGTATGAGTTATTTAACAGAGAAACTAAGGGAAGAGAAAGTATTCAAAGACCCGGTTCATGGATATGTACATGTTTCTGATAAGATAGTTTGGGATTTGATTGCCACAAAAGAGTTTCAGCGTTTGCGGCGTATCCATCAATTGGGGACAACTTCACTTACTTTTCATGGGGCGGAACATAGCCGTTTTAATCATTCATTAGGTGTTTACGAAATTGTTCGGCAAATAATCGATGTAACATTTGCGAATGAACCGCAACTGAATCCAGAAGAGCGCATGGTGGCATTGTGTGCAGCGCTTTTGCATGATTTAGGTCACGGGCCATTTTCTCATGCTTTTGAAAAAGTTTTTGGAACGGACCATGAAGCATACACTCAAGAGATAATTATTGGAGATACGGAAGTTAGTGAAGTATTGATGAGAGCAGGAGAAGAATTTCCGCTTAAGGTTGCTGCTATTATTAAGAAAAATTATCCGAATCAAACATTGGTGAAGTTGATTTCGAGTCAGATTGATGCTGACCGAATGGATTATTTGCTGCGAGATGCCTATTATACTGGAGTAAGCTATGGAAAGTTTGATTTAGAACGGATTTTGCGAGTTCTACGCCCTAGTCCAGATGGCAATGGTGTTATTGTGAAATATTCTGGCATGCATGCGGTGGAAGACTATATTATGAGTCGTTATCAAATGTATCAACAAGTGTATTTCCATCCAGTTAGTCGGAGTGGGGAAGTGCTATTATGGAAAATACTTGAGCGTGCCAAAAAGTTATATTGCGCTGGATATGAATTTCAAGTTACTCCCGTTCAAGTGCTACCATTCTTTTTAAATGAAGTGAGTTTAAAAGATTATATTGTGCTTGATGATATTGTGTTGATGTACTATTTTTCCATTTGGCAAGAGGAAGAAGATCCGATTTTGAGTGATTTATGTAGTCGCTTTTTGAACAGAAGATTGTTGCGATACATTAACTACGATCCAAAAGAAGATGCAGAACTTTACGCAGAACTAAAAGGACTTCTTGAAAAAGCTGATATTGATCCGTCGTATTATTTAGTAATTGATTCTTCCAGCGATTTACCTTATGATTACTATCTTCCAGGAGTGGGAAGCGGTAAAGACCCAATTAAACTATTGATGGGAAATGGTGAATTGCGTGAGTTATCTACCGAGTCTCCGGTTGTTGAGGCGATTGGTCGAGAGCGTCGAACCGATATTAAATTATATTATCCGCTCGATTTTATCGAAAGTGGCGATGTAGACCAAGCAATTACAGAAAGAATGATTGCCCTCATCCATGCGCATTCGTTAAAGGAAAAATAAAAAAGCAAGGCATTTTGCCTTGCTTCTTACACACTTAAATATCAGATTTTCTTACGCCGCCAACACCGTAATCAGTTTTTTTCATTTCTTCTAAAATCACATGAATGTTTTCTTTTGGTGCTTTTAGATTTTTGGAAACTACTTCTGTTACTTCACTAACTAAAGCTTTCTTTTGATCGTCTGTACGACCTTCTAAAAATTGAATGGTAACAAATGGCATTTTCTCACCTCAATCAACGTTTTTTTCATTATAGCATATAAAAATTACTCAATAAAAGATAAAGGAGGCTCCTATGCCTAGTTTTCTCGCGTATCCACTCGAAATGATACCGTATGTTTTAGTTACATTATTAATTGCTTTTACTATTCATGAATGGGCACACGCCTTGGTCGCTCTCGCATTTGGAGATGATACAGCCAAAAATGAGGGGAGACTCTCTCTAAACCCCATGGTACATATTGATTTATTCGGTTTGCTAATGATATTAATTGCAGGTTTTGGTTGGGCTAAGCCGACCCCGGTAAATCGATTTAAATTAAAAAAACGCCGCCTTGGAAGTATACTTGTTTCGCTTGCAGGACCAGTAAGTAATTTACTACTTGCGATGGTTGGTGTGGGGTTCTATGCTTTATTTCTAAATTATTCCTTCTTTACATATGGCTCCGTTGCGGAAACTTTTTTAATGATTTTTGTGCAATTGAATCTAGTACTATTTGTGTTTAACTTGATTCCACTACCACCACTTGATGGTTATCAAATATTAGTGGAGTTTTTACCAATGTCAACCAGGTCTAAGCTGGAACCACTTGAACGCTATGCGATGCTTATTTTCTTAGTAGTTGCATTAACGCCTATTTCAGCATTTACGATTCAGCCAATTTTTAATACGGTTATTCCGTTTGTTTTAAATGT
This sequence comes from Listeria monocytogenes, assembly GCF_900187225.1. Taxonomy (GTDB): domain Bacteria; phylum Bacillota; class Bacilli; order Lactobacillales; family Listeriaceae; genus Listeria; species Listeria monocytogenes. Next base: position 2,558,717 of record NZ_LT906436.1, on the reverse strand, counting down.
TATTTTAACAATATTTGGTCTGACATCATTTTAACCTGTTGCTTTTCATGCTATTTTTCACTATAATATAATGCGTCTATTCTTCTGACCGGAAAGGGGTAAATAAGCGATATGACAGCTAATCAAATGGAACGAAAAAAAGTAACTATTCATATCACCAATGTCATCCGTCAGATGGATGCAGAAGAGAAATCCGATATGTCTGTTTCGGGTGTTTTTTACCGCGATAAAGGCAATCGTTATCTGCATTATGAGGAAAAACAATTAGCTGGAACAATTCGTACGGTTCTTAAAATTGCTGACAACGAACTGCTTTTAATGAGAAGTGGTGCCGTAAATATGAGAATGCACTTTTTTCGAGATAATCGGAGAAGTACTGCGTCTGTTGATTCGGGGGCAGGAAAATTACAATTAGAATCAGAATTAGTATCAATGGAAGAACTATATGAAAATAAGCCTGATGTATTGAGCGAAGTTGCTTTTCAATATGATTTGCTAAGCCACGGCGAATACATTGGCTCATATACTGTTTTAATGAAAATAGAGGAGGACGCAGAATGAATGTCATGCAAGAGAACCAAATCAAACTAGTTGAACATATCAAACAAGCAGTTGTTCAAGCGGTTGGTTTAGAAGAAGCGGAAGTACCAGAAATTTTACTAGAAGTACCAAAAGATAAAAAGCATGGAGATTATTCGACTAATATTGCGATGCAACTTGCTAGAGTAGCTAAGAAAGCCCCTCGTCAAATTGCCGAAAGTATCGTTCCAGAACTTAAAAAAGATAACAAATTAATTAAAGAAGTAGAAATTGCTGGACCTGGTTTTATCAACTTCTACCTAGATAATGCTTATTTAACTGACTTAGTTCCAGTTATTTTAACTGAAGATAAAAAATACGGAGAGTCTGATTTTGGTAAAGGAGAAAAATTCCAAATTGAATTTGTTTCCGCGAACCCAACTGGCGACTTACATTTAGGACATGCCCGTGGTGCTGCAATCGGAGACTCCCTTGCTAACATTATGAACATGGCCGGATTCGATGTTTCAAGAGAATATTATATTAATGATGCGGGCAATCAAATCAATAATTTAGTTCTTTCAGCAGAAGCGCGTTATTTTGAAGCGTTAGGCTTAGAATCTGAATTCCCGGAAGATGGCTACCGCGGTGCGGATATTATCTCCCTTGGGAAAGATTTGGCAGCTAAATACGGCGATAAATACGTGAATGCCAGTGAAGAAGAGCGTCGTTCCGTTTTCCGTGTTGATGCACTAGCATTTGAAACTGGAAAATTACGTGCGGACTTAGAAGAATTCCGTGTTTCTTTTGATGAGTGGTTTTCAGAAACATCTCTATATGAAGAAAACAAAGTGTTGCCAGCGTTAGAACGTTTGCGCGAAAATGGTTATATTTATGAACAAGATGGCGCGACTTGGTTAAGAACAACGGATTTTGAAGATGATAAAGACCGTGTTTTAATCAAAACGGACGGTAGCTACACATATTTCTTACCAGATATCGCTTATCATTTAAATAAATTAGAGCGTGGCTTTGATGTGTTAATTGATATTTGGGGAGCGGATCACCACGGTTATATTCCGCGGATGCGTGCTGCAATTGAAGCACTTGGTTATTCACCAAATCAACTAGAAGTAGAAATCATTCAACTCGTTCACTTATTCGAAGACGGCGTTCAAGTTAAAATGAGTAAACGTACTGGTAAATCTGTTACGATGCGCGACTTAATTGAAGAAGTTGGCCTTGATGCGACAAGATATTTCTTTGCAATGCGTAGCTCTGATACACACATGAACTTCGATATGAGCTTAGCAAAATCAACGTCTAATGATAATCCAGTTTATTATGTACAATATGCACACGCCAGAATTTCTAGCATTCTACGCTCAGGTAAAGAACAAGGTTTGGAAGTTACAAAAGATGCGGACATGAGCTTGTTACAAACCGAAGCAGAATATGATTTATTAAAAGTATTAGGTGAGTTCGCGGATGTTGTTGCGGAGGCTGCTGCCAAAAGAGCGCCACATCGTATCGTTCGTTACTTAAATGATTTAGCGACTGCGTTCCACCGTTTTTACAATAGCAATAAAGTACTTGATATGGATAATTTAGAAGTAACAAAAGCAAGACTAGCGCTTATTAAAACAGCACAAATTACTCTTAGAAATGGTTTGACGCTGCTTGGTGTATCAGCACCAGAAAAAATGTGATATCCTAAAATTATAGGTTACTCGTTGACGTCATAACCAAAATGTACTAAAGTTAATAGAAACATAGGTAATTGAAAAAACGGGGAGAGCATATGATGAAGCGATTAATAATTTTGGCGCTGCTTTTCGTGTTTCTGTGCGTCGCAATCTATATTCTCTACGACTTTCAACTTGGATCGATCCCAATTCTTTTAATGGCCATCCTTTTCTTTTACATCGGATATAAAATAGTCAAGAAGAATTGATGTAATTAAGAAAATTTAGGTTGTACTTGCCAGAAATAACATGTAAAATAGTGAAGTTGGGCTGAACGAAAAAATAACAGCTAAATAAATTGGAATTACGATAGAAAGGGCGTGCCAGTTTTGGATTTAAAGAACTTAACGCAAGAAGAACGTAGTGAACTATCTTTAATTGATGTTGCACATTTTATTTTGGAACAACGAAAAGAAACTATTCTTTTCCCTGAATTAGTGAAAGAGATTCAAGCGTTCCTAGGTTTGAAAGATGCAGAAATAAGGGAGCGTCTTGTTCAATTTTATACAGACATGAATATTGATGGTAACTTTATTTCGCTAGGAAACAACACGTGGGGACTTCGTGCGTGGTATCCAATGGATGCAATTGATGAAGAAGTTCAAACACAAACGACTCCTAAGAAAAAACGTAAATCAGACGATGATGACGACGAAGATGAAGAAATCTTGGATGATGACGTGGACTACGATGATGAAGAAATCGTGGAAGAGCTTGGTGAAGAAGAAATCTCTCTTGCTGACGTTTTACTTGACGAAGAGGAAGATGACGATGATCACTTACCAGACGGAATCGAAGGCGATTTAGCTACTGTAGAAGATGATTATTCTGATGGCGATTATACAGAAGACCCAGAAGATAAATAATAACTAACTGTTAATCAGATAGGCACCTCCATTTTGTGGAAAAGTGTCTGTCTGATTTTTTTTAGCGTACTTAATGGATTGATGGCGGTTTCATAAAATAAAGACTTGACTTCTATCGCTATCATTAGTAGTATTTTATTTGGGCTCCCTTTTATAGGGACGGATATTTATGAGAATCGACGCTCCCTTACTTTTATGAAGTAGGCGGAGTGTTTTTTATTTTGGTTTACAAAATACTTGAAATTGTGATGGATACGTTAGAAAGATAATCACAATATTGTTTTATCTGGCAATTTCCCACCCCAGCAGGAAAATCGTCAGAACCCTGCAAGTTTTTCATTTCAGGAAGGAGTAGATTTTTTAAACATGACAAAGTATATTTTCGTTACAGGTGGCGTAGTTTCGTCAATCGGAAAAGGAATCACAGCAGCATCACTAGGACGTTTGCTGAAAAATCGTGGGCTTAGTGTTACAATTCAAAAGTTTGATCCATACATCAACGTGGATCCAGGAACAATGAGTCCATACCAACACGGGGAAGTTTATGTAACGGATGACGGTGCAGAAACAGACTTGGATCTTGGCCATTACGAACGTTTTATCGATATTAACTTAAATAAATACAGCAACGTGACAACTGGTAAAGTTTACTCGGAAGTTATTAAAAAAGAACGTCGCGGGGATTACTTAGGTGGAACTGTGCAAGTTATTCCACACATTACAAACGAATTAAAAGATCGTGTTTTCCGTGCAGCGCGCATGACCAATTCAGATATTATCATCACTGAAATTGGTGGAACGGTTGGGGATATCGAATCTTTACCATTCTTAGAAGCAATTCGTCAAATTAAAAGTGATGTTGGTGCGGAAAACGTACTTTATATTCACACAACTTTAATTCCTTACATCAAAGCTGCAGGCGAAATGAAAACAAAACCAACACAACATAGTGTAAAAGAACTTCGCAGCCTAGGAATTCAACCAAACATTATCGTTGTTCGTACAGAGCAACCAGTTTCACAAGAAATGAAAGATAAGATTGCGCTATTTTGTGATATTAAAGCTTCTGAGGTTATTGAATCTCGTGATGAAGAAACACTTTATAACGTACCACTTTCTTTACAAAAACAAAAAATGGATGATATCGTCCTAGAACACTTGCAATTAGAAGCACCACAAGCTGAAATGACTGATTGGAAAAACCTAGTACACCGCGTGAAAAACCTTTCCAAAAAAGTTCGTATCGGCTTAGTTGGTAAATATGTTTCCTTGCAAGATGCTTACCTTTCTGTAGCAGAAGCACTTCGTCATGCCGGATATGACCATGATGCAGAAATCGAAATCGACTGGATTGATTCCGAAAAAGTAACAAAAGAAAACGTTGCTGAAATCATGAAAGACGTTGATGGTATCTTAGTTCCTGGTGGTTTCGGTGATCGTGCCATTGAAGGTAAAATTGCTGCTATCGAGTATGCTCGCGTAAATAAAGTACCTTACTTCGGTATTTGTTTAGGTATGCAACTAGCAACGGTTGAATTTGCCCGCAATGTTCTTGGTCTTGAAGGAGCACATTCTGCAGAAATCGAACCTGAAACAAATCATAATATCATTGATTTATTACCAGAACAAAAAAATATCGAAAACATGGGTGGAACGCTTCGTTTAGGTCTTTATCCAGCGCGTATTAAGCAAGGAACCAAAGCGGAGGCTGCTTATGGTACAACACTTGTAGAAGAGCGTCACCGTCATCGTTATGAGTTTAATAACGAATATAGAGAGCAAATGGAAGAAGCTGGCATGATTGTTTCTGCAACGAGCCCAGATGGTCGTTTAGTTGAAGTAGTTGAACTGATTGATCACCCTTGGTTTGTCGCTTGTCAATATCACCCAGAATTCATTTCTCGTCCAAACCGTCCACAAAGCTTGTTTAAAGATTTTGTTGGCGCAGCACTTAAAAATAAATAAAGTAATAAAAAACTCCCAGCCATACCCGGCTGGGAGTTTTTTATTATTGCTTTTTAGCACTTAGGTTAGCAGCTTTTGTCCAACCTAAATCTTTCACACGATACCAAAGTTGTCCTTCGATTGTAGCTTCTCGTTGAACGGTTAACGTTTTCCCGCTGAACTTGGAAAGTGGACCCCGATCAATAGCAGAATCTACAACAGGAAGCCCATAATAATGCTCATTTTTCTTGCTGGTCAGAACGTAACGGGTCGCTGTCAAATTCTTCTCCATACTAGGTGTATAGAAGGTATTGAGTGCTTTCGTTTCAACCCACCCAATTGTTTTACCACCGACACTAAATTGATACCAAATTGTACCGCTTGATGTTTTTGCTTCTCGTAAGATGCGCATGTTTTTACCTGAATAAGTCGAAAGTGCGCTTATTTTTTGAGCGCCTTCAATTTTATTTGGTTTTGTCCAAACCGAGTTACCTGTCGCTGTTTTGACACGACTATATGCGGTGATGGCTTTGTCATACGAAAGCGTATCGTATTTAGTAGTTGTTAAGTTGGCCGCTTTAACCCAGCCAAGATCTTTTACGCGGTACCAAAGTTGTCCTTCAATCGTAGCTTCTCGTTGGAGTGTTAGAGCTTGTCCATTGAATTTCGAAAGTGGTCCACGGTCAATCGCAGAGTCTTCTACAGGTAGTCCGTAGTAATGAACGGTTTGTTTACTTGGTAGGACATAGCGAGTACCTGTAATTGTTTTTTCCATACTTGGTGTGTAGAAAGTATTAAGGGCTTTGGAGTCTACCCATCCAATCGTTTTTCCACCAACGCTAAATTGATACCAAATGCCACTGGACGTTTTTGCTTCGCGGATAATCCGTAAGTTTTTACCAGCGTAAGATGAAAGTGGATTAACTAACTTATAGCCAGACGTACGATATGGTTTCGTCCAAACCGAGTTACCTGTTGCTGTTTTGACTCGGCTGTAGGCAGTAATTGCTTTATCATACTCAAGTTTGTCATATTGTGTTGCAGTTAAAGTGGAAGCTTTTGTCCAACCTAGGTCTTTCACTCGATACCAAAGTTGTCCTTCGATTGTAGCTTCTCGTTGAACAGTCAGTGTTTGACCTGCAAATTTAGAAAGTGGTCCACGGTCAATGGCTGAATCAGCGACTGGAAGTCCGTAATAATGTTGTGTTTCTTGACCAGGAGCAACGTAACGAGTTGCCGTTAAATTTTTCTCCATACTAGGTGTATAGAAGGTATTGAGTGCTTTTGTATCTACCCAACCAATTGTTTTTCCGTCAATACTAAATTGATACCAAATTGTACCGCTTGATGTTTTCGCTTCTCGTATGATGCGCATGTTTTTCCCTGAATAAGTCGAAAGTGCGCTGCCTTGTTTGGCGCCTTCTGTTTTATTTGGTTTTGACCAAACATAATTACCAGCGGCAGTTTTGACGCGACTATATGCAGTGATGGCTTTGTCGTATTCGATTAAATCATATTTGGTAGTTGTTAAGTTAACCGCTTTAACCCAGCCAAGATCTTTTACGCGGTACCAAAGTTGTCCTTCAATCGTAGCTTCTCGTTGGAGTGTTAGAGCTTGTCCATTGAATTTCGAAAGGGGTCCACGATCAATCGCAGAGTCTTCTACAGGTAGTCCGTAATAATGAACGGTTTGTTTACTTGGTAGAACATAGCGAGTACCTGTAATTGTTTTTTCCATACTTGGTGTGTAGAAAGTATTAAGGGCTTTGGAGTCTACCCAACCAATCGTTTTTCCACCAACGCTAAATTGATACCAGATTGTACCACCGGATGTCTTTGCTTCACGGATAATACGCAAATTTTTACCAGAATAAGATGAAAGTGGATTTACTAATTTAGCACCCTCTGTTTTATTTGGTTTAGTCCATACAGAATTGCCTGTTGCTGTTTTGACTCGGCTATAGGCAGTGATTGCTTTATCATATTCGATTTTTTCATAATTTACTTGCATTGCTTTATATTTTTCGTTAATCAAACTAACAAAATTATTGAAGTTATAGCCCCATTGATTAAAATACGCTACAGGATCAGTATGGGTTGTTCCGCCTAAATAACGTGTAACTGCATCATGTGACCAGACTGTTCCTTTGCCATCACTGTGCGCGCTATCAACAGGAAGGTTATATTGATCTAAAAGGTACGCAGCATAATAGGCATAGTTATTAATAGAACGAGCAAATTCATCGAAAGTCTTCGAACGAACTAATTCAACTTGGATAAAACGAGCATTAGCATATTGTCCTGCTCCCCAAACACCATTTTCAGTAGGATGGATTTGGATTATACGAGACTTGTCTACAAAAGCGTGAACAAAGGCATTGTTGTAATTGGTGCTCATGTAATTGATTTCACCTGTAATAGTAGATGAATTATTTGCTGTTTCATGAATAACTATTCCTTCTGGTTTGCCGTAACCATTACGATAGTTGAATTTAGGAAATTGGCTTTTTAATTGTTTTTCTATTTTTGCTGTTGAAAATTTGTTTGATTTAATATAGGCATTAACATCAGGGTATCCTGTTGTTGCGCGAAGCAAAGGGACTTGCTGTAGTACGCTATTAGTTCCATCTTCAAAGCCGTCATGTTCTTCCGTTGCAGTCCCATCTCTAACTCCTTTGGGGATATAAGTAGCTTGACCATCTACTTTTTGCACCGGATCAATGGAAGCAGCACTTGCTTTTTCTGTAATCATAGTAGCGGAGGTGCCAATAAAAACAAGGCTTGCAAAAACAACCGCCGATTTTACTAATTTTTTCAAAGTTTAAATCCTCTCCTAACTGCACTACTTTTTATATTAAATAAAAGTATTCTATTTCTAATTATGACAACACGTCTGGTTGTAGTCAATGGATATTGGTAACAATGAACCTATTTACGTATGTTTTTTTCTGTAAAAGTAATAAAATTTCGATAAGGTATCCCAAAATGTAATTTTAACTAATTTAACGTATGTGAATTGTAATAGGTAAAAAGCCCTTCAATTTAACTAGCGCTTTCTTTCAGTCAAACAAGTTGACATCCTAAGGTCAAAATAGGAAACTAAATTATATATAGAGGAAAGAGGGAGCGGCAATTTGCAAAAGAAAGCGATGATAATATACAATCCGGCAGCGGGGAAAAATAAGTTTAGAAAATTACTTCCGGATGCAGAAAAAATTTTAACAGAAGCAAATTTTGAAGTAACTTTAGTCCCATCAACTCCAGCACCTAAAAGTACTACATTTATTGCGAAACAAGCTGCAGAAGCCGGTTTTGAAGTTGTAATTGCAGCAGGTGGAGATGGTACAGTAAATGAAGTTGTTAATGGCTTGATGCAAGTTGATACTCCACCGAAACTAGGAGTGTTACCGGTTGGAACGACGAATGATTATGCGAGAGCGTTAAATTTTGCTAAAGATCCACTCGAAGCACTTCGAATTATAGCCAAACAAGAAACAATTCGTGTAGATATCGGTAAAGCCAATGAGACCGAATTTTTCATTAATAACGCAGCTGGTGGGAAAATAACCGAAATAACTTATGCTGTAAAAGAATCAATGAAATCTAAATGGGGCAGACTTGCTTATCTATTTAGCGGTTTAACTGTTCTTCCAAAATTATCACCAGTGTACGTCGAAATTGCATATAACGATGAAATATTTAAAGGTGAGATTTTGCTGTTTTTTGTAAATAAGTCCAACTCGGTCGGTGGTATGGAGACATTGTGTCCTCCTGCCGAATTAAATAGTGGAATGTTTGAGTTATTAATTTTAAAGAAAGTCTCTCCTAAAAAATTATTTCAATTATTTGCTTCAATAAAGAAGGGCACACACTTAAGTAGTCCGCATGTAATCCATGCGCGCACAAATAAGGTTACTATAAACAGTGACGCAGATTTAAATGTTAGCTATGATGGTGTGTATGGAGGAAAAGCACCGTATACATTAGAGGTAATCCCAGAAGCATTAGAAGTATTTGCTGATAAAAATCGGATTTCTTCCCGTCTTAGAGGCTAAAGCGTTTACACCAGAAAATTTTCTAGTTTTTATGGTAAATTCATCACAAATCTGTTATCATATGTTTGTTAGGGGAAAATAGCTGCCACTATTTTTCACGGCGGAAATTCAAATCTTAGGGGAAATCAAAAATGGTTTTCCTAAATTCCTGAGGGAGGAAATTGTATTATGCCTATCGTTAACATGACAGACATGCTGAAAAAAGCATTAGCTGGAAAATATGCTGTTGGTCAATTCAACATCAACAACCTTGAATGGACTCAAGCTATTTTGAAAGCTGCAGAAGCAGAAAAAGCACCAGTTATTTTAGGAGTTTCTGAAGGAGCTGCTAAATACATGGGAGGATTCAAAACAGTTGTAAAAATGACTGAAGGACTTGTAGAAGACCTGAAAATCACTGTACCTGTTGCGATTCACCTCGATCATGGTTCAAGCTTTGATTCTTGTAAAGCGGCTATCGATGCAGGATTCTCTTCTGTAATGATCGACGGCTCTCACCATCCAATCGACGAAAACATTGCAATGACTAAACAAGTTGTTGATTATGCGCACGCTAAAGGCGTATCTGTTGAAGCTGAAATTGGAACTGTTGGTGGAGACGAAGACGGAGTTACTGGTGGAATCAACTATGCTGATCCACAAGAATGTTTACGTGTAGTTAAAGAAGCTAACATTGATGCACTTGCTGCAGCATTAGGTTCTGTTCACGGTCCTTACCACGGCGAACCTGTTCTTGGTTTTGACGAAATGAAAGAAATCTCCGAACTTACAGGTGCTCCACTTGTACTTCACGGTGGTTCTGGAATTCCTGAACACCAAATCAAAAAAGCAATTGAACTAGGTCACAGCAAAATCAACGTAAACACTGAATGCCAAATCGTTTGGACTGCAGCTGTTCGCGAAAAATTAGCTACTGATGACAAAGTTTATGATCCACGTAAAGTAATCGGCCCTGGTGTGGACGCGATTATCAAAACTGTAACAGAAAAAATTCAAGAGTTTGGTTCTAACGGTAAAGCGTAAGACGAACTTTATGATGATATAAAAATAACTGGTAGGATCACTTGTTGATTTTGCCAGTTATTTTTTATGTATTACGAAGGCTTTTATAGAAGGAATTTAATTATCGTTATTAAGACTAATATGGTATGATAACTATAGCTTTCATTTAATGGACCGAATCAATTCAAATTTCCCGATAAAAAATCATGCTTCAGGCGCATGTTTTATCTAAATAAATGAGCCATAATGTAGTTAGTTATGTGATACGACTTACTATAGTTATGTTATAATAATATATTAAATGATGAATGAACCAACGAGGAAGAGAGTAGGCGATAGTAATGAATATAGGGATTTTTACGGATACCTACAGTCCGCAAATTAGCGGTGTAGCTACATCGATAATGATTATGGAAAACGAACTAAGAAAACAAGGGCACACTGTGTATATATTTACAACAACCGACCCAAACGCTGATAGAGAAAGCGAAGAGGGACGTGTATTTCGTTTACCAAGTATTCCGTTTGTCTTTTTTCCAGAACGTCGCGTAGCAATTGCTGGAATGAATAAGTTTATTAAGCTAGTAGGTCGCTTGGATTTAGATATTATTCACACACATACGGAGTTTTCATTAGGTCTTTTAGGTAAGCGAATTGCTAAAAAATATCATATTCCATCTATCCATACCTACCACACAATGTATGTCGATTACTTGCATTATATTGCGAAAGGTAAAATTTTGACACCTTCTATGGTGGGTAAAATGACAAAATCATTCTGTGATAGCTATGACGCCATAATCACTCCAACTGCAAAAGTAAGACACCACTTAGAAGAACAAGGTATCCACAAATTAATGTACACTGTTCCAACAGGCACAGATATTTCATCGTTCGCGCCAGTTGAGAAACAGCGGATTCTAGACTTGAAGAAATTACTTGGTATTGGAGAAAATGATCCAGTGATACTTTCACTTGGAAGAATTGCGCATGAAAAAAATATCGATGCGATTATTAATGCAATGCCAGAAGTCCTTCAAACAAAAACAACAGCCAAATTGGTTATTGTTGGCGATGGCCCTGTGCGTAAAGACTTAGAAAAATTAGTAGAAGAAAAACAATTAGCAGATCATGTTATTTTCACTGGAGCTGTAGACTGGGAAAATATTAGTTTATATTATCAATTAGGGGATCTGTTTGTGAGTGCTTCAACGACAGAAACACAAGGTTTGACTTATGCAGAAGCAATGGCCGCTTCTTTACCAGTTGTTGCCAAGCGTGATGAAAGCATTGAAGGCTTTTTAAGCGACAGAGAAACAGCCTTTTTATTCAATGAAGATGATGAGCTTGCATCACTGTTAATAAATATACTTTCAGACAAAAATACAGCCACATTGGTCGCTACGAATGGTCGAGTAAAAGTGGAATCCATTTCTGCGGATCAATTTGGAATCAACATTGAATCTACATACAATGAAGTTCGTGAAATATACCGAGTAAAGCGACAAAATGGGACGATTAAAGTAAAGCCCACACTAATAAAAAGTAAAATAGCTTCACAAGTATTTTCACTATCATCTTCTACACACGTTCAAAGGAAAGAGAGGTCATCGCGGCGTGATTAAGTTGACAATGCTATCTTCGGCAGAAAAAGTAAAAGGTCAGGGTGTGGCATCAGCTTACCGCGAACTTGTGAATTTGCTAGAAGAACGATATAAGAATGAAATTGATATGAAGATTAATAGTTTTGAGAAATCGGATATCACGCATTACCATACCGTTGATTTCCGTTTTTTTCTTTCGACTTTTTTTAAGAAGAAACGAGGCGTTCGGGTCGGATATGTCCATTTTTTACCCGAAACAATGGAAGGGAGCCTCAAATTACCTTGGATTGCTCGCGTAGTTTTCTATAAATATTTGATTGGTTTTTATAAACGAATGGATGAGATTGTTGTTGTGAATCCATCTTTTATTCCCAAACTTACGGCTTATAATATTCCAGAAGAAAAAATTCATTATATCCCGAATTTCGTTTCCAAAAAGAGCTTTTTCCCAATTTCAAAAACAGAGAAGGAACTTGCTCGGGAGAAATATGGAATTCCGGCGGATAAATTTACAGTGATTGGAATTGGTCAAGTACAGCATCGTAAAGGTGTGCTTGATTTTATCGAGGTTGCTAAACAACTTCCTGATGTTCAATTTGTTTGGGCAGGCGGATTTTCTTTTGGTAAAATCACTTCTGGCTACGAGGAATTGAAGAAAATCTATGATAATCCACCAAATAATGTTAATTTCATTGGGATTGTGGATCGTTCTGAAATGAATACATGTATTAATATGGCAGATGTGTTCTTTATGCCATCTTACAACGAACTATTTCCGATGGCGATTTTGGAAGCGATGAGTTCGGATGTTCCGATATTATTACGAAATTTAGATTTGTATGAAGAAATTTTAGACGGCTATTATGTGAAAGAAGTAGATAACCCTGGATTTATTAGGGCTATCGAACGATTAGAAAATGATACAAACTATTATAATGAAATGTTACAAGCTGCAAAACGAGGAGCGGCTTATTATTCAGAGGATCGACTAGCTGAAATATGGTTGGGCTTTTATCAAGGATTATTAACGAAGGAGTGAAAGGTAATGAGTGGAGGCGCAAAGAAAAACTTATTTAATATTGCGATTGTATTAGCAATTAGCATCGGCTTCATTATCTGGCAATTTCAAGGCGTAGATATCTCCACTTTTTTTGCTTCGATGTTAAAAGTAAACCCTTGGTGGCTCTTGGCGGCCTTTGCTGCAATGTTTATTTATTGGTTTTTAGAAGCGGTTGTTTTACAAACTGCATCCAAACCAGCGAATAAGGACCAACGTTTTTTTTCGTCATTCCGGATTACAATGATTGGCCAATTTTTTAATACCATTACTCCAATGGCGACTGGCGGACAGCCTGCGCAACTCGTTATGTTGACGAAGCAAGGCATGGATGCGGGGCGAGGAAGTTCGGTCTTACTCGTAAAATTCATTATTTACCAAGCGATGGTCGTGCTGAACTTTTTAGTTATCTTGATTTTTGGTATTCATTACTTAATGACTGGCGTGACACAATTGAAATTCCTTGTTCTACTAGGGTTTGGTGTGCATGTGATTGTCATTGCTGCGCTTATTTTAGTAGGAAGAAGCCAAAAGTTCACGACAAAATTAGTGCACATTTTACTTATACCAACACGTTTATTTATGAAAAAAGAAAAAGTTTCCAATTTAAGAAATACGTTAGATGAGAAGATTATTACTTTCCATGAAGAAAGTAGCCGAATTGGTAAAGATTGGAAATTAATTGTTCGTTGTTGTTTTTATACAACGTTGCAACTTTGGATTTACTTCTCAATCCCATTCTTTATTTTACAAGCGATTGGTGTGACAGGAATTGGTTTGTATATGGCGATTACTTATCATGCGTTTATTATTATGTTCGCAACGGTGATGCCAACTCCAGGCGGGGCCGGTGGAGCTGAGTACACTTTTACATTGTTATTCGGTATGTTACTTGGACCTGCCAAACTACTCATGGCTCTAGTCTTATGGCGAATTATAACTTATTATAGTTGTATCGTTTTTGGTGCAGGAGCTTTATTAATAAAAGATACAGCGTCCCAAAAAATCAAACCGCGCATAGAAGCGCTTGCAAAAACACCTGCAAAAAATTTACCATAGTAGATTGAAGCTTGGAATGATTTGTTCCTAGCTTTTTTTTGGAGAAAGAATCTTGCAAAGTAAAACAAATTAATGGATAATGAATAAAGTATTACTAGCTTCAAGAAAGAAGGGTACGTTGTGACGGATAGATTAATTATTCAAGGTGGCAAAAAATTATCAGGCACTTTGCAAGTAGACGGTGCGAAAAATAGCGCGGTTGCCTTGATTCCAGCTGCTATTTTGGCGGAATCTGAAGTTGTTTTAGAAGGTTTACCGGATATTTCTGATGTATATACTCTTTATGATATTTTAGAAGAACTTGGCGGCAGCGTCCGTTATGATAACAAAACAGCAATTATTGATCCAACTGATATGCTTTCAATGCCACTTCCATCAGGAAATGTGAAGAAATTGAGAGCTTCTTACTATTTAATGGGTGCTATGCTTGGAAGGTTTAAAAAAGCGGTCATTGGACTTCCAGGGGGCTGTTATTTGGGGCCGCGTCCCATCGATCAACATATTAAAGGATTTGAAGCACTTGGCGCAAAAGTAACCAATGAACAGGGTGCGATTTATTTACGGGCAGATGAATTAAAAGGCGCGCGCATTTACCTAGATGTCGTAAGTGTTGGAGCCACAATTAACATCATGTTAGCAGCTGTTCGTGCAAAAGGAAAAACAGTGATTGAAAATGCAGCAAAAGAACCAGAAATTATTGATGTAGCTACTCTTTTAACAAATATGGGAGCAATTATTAAAGGTGCTGGAACAGATACCATTCGAATTACTGGTGTGGATCATCTTCATGGTTGCCATCATACGATTATTCCTGATAGAATCGAAGCGGGAACTTTTATGGTGCTCGCAGCGGCCTCAGGAAAAGGCATACGAATCGAAAATGTTATCCCAACTCACTTAGAGGGAATCATTGCGAAACTAACAGAAATGGGTGTTCCTATGGATATTGAGGAAGATTCCATTTTTATTGGTGAAGTAGAGAATATAAAAAAAGTTGATATTAAAACATACGCTTATCCTGGATTTCCAACTGATTTACAACAGCCACTCACGGCGCTTTTAACTCGTGCAGAAGGTAGCAGCGTCATTACAGACACGATTTATCCGAGTCGCTTCAAGCACATTGCTGAGCTGGAACGAATGGGCGGTAAGTTTAAATTAGAAGGTAGATCTGCTGTGATTAGTGGTCCAGCAAAATTACAAGGTTCTAAAGTAACAGCAACTGATTTAAGAGCAGGTGCAGCACTTGTTATTGCTGGACTTTTGGCAGAAGGAAGAACAGAAATTCATGGTGTCGAACATATTGAACGTGGCTACAGTAAAATTATCGAAAAACTTTCTGCGATTGGTGCAGATATAACTCGTAGTAGTACAGCAGAAACAAATATCTAATAATTAGAGGCTGAGCGAAACAACTCGTTTCAGCCTCTCCTCAATTTTACCTCACCCTCATTTATTCCAATAAAATTATTAAATTCAAAAAGGTGGTACATAATGGCTAAACTCTCCATTGCATACTTAGAAAGCTTAACAATTAAAGATATATATTCCCTAGCTAAAGAACATAAGATTGCTTATTATAGTAAGCTTACCAAACGAGAACTTATTTTTGCTTTACTTAAGTCAAACGCCGAAAAAGAAGGTTTCTTTTTTATGGAAGGTGTCTTGGAAATTATTCCGAATGAGGGATTTGGTTTTTTACGACCTATTAATTATTCCTCTAGCTCGGAAGATATTTATATTTCCGCTTCTCAAATCAGACGTTTTGAATTAAGAACGGGAGACAGAGTTTCAGGAAAAGTTCGTCCACCAAAAGAAAATGAACGTTATTTTGGTTTACTGCATGTTGAGGCAGTTAACGGAGAAAACCCAGAAGTAGCGAAAGAAAGAGTGCATTTTCCTGGTTTGACGCCACTTTATCCGGATCGTCAAATTCATTTAGAAACAGAAAAATATCCAATTTCAACACGTACAATTGATTTGATTTCTCCAATTGGATTTGGACAGCGTGGACTTATTGTAGCGCCACCAAAAGCAGGGAAAACTGTTTTGCTCAAAGAAATTGCGAATGCGATTACGACTAATCATCCAGATACTGAATTGATTGTTTTGCTAATAGATGAGCGTCCAGAAGAAGTAACTGATATTGAGCGCTCTGTAAAAGCGGATGTAGTCAGTTCCACATTTGACGAAGTTCCAGAAAATCATATTAAAGTTGCAGAACTTGTGCTTGAACGCGCAATGAGATTAGTGGAGCAAAAACGCGATGTAGTTATTTTGATGGACAGTATCACGCGTCTCGCACGAGCGTATAATTTAGTTATACCACCAAGTGGCCGAACACTTTCAGGGGGGATTGACCCAGCAGCTTTTCATAGACCAAAACGGTTTTTTGGAGCAGCACGAAATATAGAAGAGGGCGGTAGTTTAACAATCCTTGCTACTGCGTTAGTTGACACAGGCTCACGGATGGATGATGTTATTTACGAAGAATTCAAGGGTACTGGGAACATGGAATTGCATCTTGATCGTCAACTTGCTGAACGTCGTGTCTTTCCTGCGATTGATATGCGTCGATCTGGAACAAGAAAAGAAGAACTTTTATTATCCAAAGAACGCTTAGAACAACTATGGAAAATCCGTAAAGCCATGCCAAAACAAGGTGATGGACTTGATATTTCAGAACGCTTTGTCCGTTACTTAAAGAAAACCGACAACAATGAAGCTTTTTATGAATTACTACAAGAGGAAATGTTTAAAAAATAAATTGAAACTGTACTTTTTTTACTAGGTTTGATACTATCGTTTTTAGAGTAATGAGTGGAAAAAAGAAAAGGAGAAAGATAATGAAACTAATTACAATATCTGTTCCTGCATATAATGAGCAAGAATCAATTACCACATTATATGAAACTATTGTGAATGTTATGGATTCCATTAAAGATAAATATACTTTTGAATTATTATTTATCAATGATGGTAGTAAGGATAAGACACTGGAAATAGTAAAGCAGCTACATAAAGAAGATAATCGAGTGGGTTTTGTAGATCTTTCAAGAAATTACGGGAAAGAAATAGCAATGGCTGCCGGATTTGATTATGCAAAAGGCGATGCTGTGATTACAATGGATGCAGATTTACAACATCCGCCAGAGCTAATTAAAGAAATGATTGAACTATGGGAATTAGGATATGAAGATGTTTATGCAAGAAGAAATAAACGTCATGGCGAAAGCTGGTTAAAGAAAGCAACTTCAAAGTGGTACTATAAAACTTTACAAAAAGTGACTAAAACCCCGGTTCTTCCAGATACAGGTGATTTTAGATTGCTCGATAGAAGATGCGTAGATGCATTGAAAAAATTAAGAGAAACACAACGTTATACAAAAGGGTTGTACAATTGGATTGGCTTTAAAAAAGTGGAAGTTACTTTTGATGCAGCGCCAAGACATGCTGGTGAAACCAAATGGAATTACCGGTCCTTGATTAATTTGGCTCTTGAAGGAATTACTTCTTATACGACATTGCCACTTAGATTATCAACTATTGCTGGTTTCGCTATCTCATTAGGCACTTTTATTTATTTGATATATATAGTAATAAAAACGCTTATCGTTGGTTCTGACGTTAGCGGATTTCCGACTTTAATGATTACAATACTGTTCTTAGGCGGGATTCAACTTATTAGTATAGGTATTATTGGGGAATATTTGGGTCGGATTTTTAATGAAGTGAAAAAACGCCCGCTTTATTTTGTAGAAGAATATAACGGAGAGAAAGAAGACATAGTATGAACAAAATAAGAAAATGGTTAGACAAGATTCCGTGGTATACGGATGAGATTCATAGTATCTTGATGTATTTAATCATGGGTGGTTTTACAACACTTATTAATATCGTGACATTTTGGTTATGTACTTATGTATTGAACTGGGATTATCGTATCGCAAACACCATTGCATGGGTTGCATCCGTCCTTTTTGCATATTTTTCTAATAAAAAATATGTTTTTGAAAGCTATACACCTACTTGGAAAGAACGCGCTCGAGAAGTTACATCATTTTTCGGTTTCCGCTTTTTGACTTATTTAGTGGACATTTTAGTAATGATTCTTCTAATTGAAGTTTTATCTATAAATGAATTATGGGCAAAAATTTGGACGAATGTAATTGTCCTTGTACTTAATTATGTGTTTAGTAAATGGATCATTTTCAAAGTGAAAAAATAATCTTGCTTGTTTGCTTCAACATTGTTATAATATCTATACTGTGTGTAAAAGCACTTAATTACTCTGTTTCAGATGATTCAGGGCGAAGGAGTTGAAAAGAAATGAAAACTGGAATTCATCCTGAGTACCGTCCAGTGGTATTTGTTGATACTAGTACTGATTTCAAATTTTTGTCAGGTTCTACTAAGAGCTCAAGCGAAACAATTAAATGGGAAGATGGCAACGAGTATCCATTACTACGTGTCGAAATCTCTTCTGATTCGCACCCGTTCTATACTGGTAAACAAAAACATGCGACTGCAGATGGCCGTGTGGACCGCTTCAACAAAAAATACGGTCTCAAATAAGACTGTATGTAACGAACGAAATAATTTGCGCACTCAGCTTTTGCTGGGTGTGTTTTTTTATGGAATTATTTCTCAGAACTACTAAAAATAAAAACTTTCCTTTCAAGGGTTTACTTTTCCCTGTGAAGTTGCGTATAATATCACTAATTACTTTTTTTATGAGTAGGTAATAAAAAAGTTAAATTTTCTGTTTTGTTAAACAATAATAAGGAGGTTTTCAAGTGGAAGCAAAGTTACAAGTAGGTGTGTTAGGATTTGGAACGGTAGGTAGCGGTGTTATTCATATTTTAGAAGAGCATCAAGAAAAAATTAGTCAAGTAACTGGATACCATATTTCTGTAAAGAAAGTGCTAGTTCGTGACTTAGAAAAAAATCGCCGTTATGAAACAAAAGGTTTTGAACTAACCACCAATCCGTCTGATGTACTGGATGATCCAGAAATTGCTGTTGTTGTCGAGGTTATGGGCAGCATCACAACTGCGCGGGAATACATTTTGCAGGCCTTGAAAGCTGGAAAACATGTAGTAACTGCGAATAAGGATTTGATTGCGCTACACGGCGACGAATTAGTGGCAGTTGCACAAGCTAATAATTGTGATTTGTTTTATGAAGCGAGCGTTGCAGGTGGAATTCCGATTTTACGTACTATCGTAAACAGCCTAGCGGCAGATAAAATTCAAAAAGTAATGGGTATCGTCAACGGGACAACCAATTTCATGCTAACAAAAATGACGACAGAGAAAAAGTCATACGAAGATGTTTTAGCAGAAGCCCAAGCACTAGGATTTGCCGAGTCTGACCCAACGAATGACGTGGACGGAATCGATGCAGCTAGAAAAATGGTTATTATGACAAGACTCGCATTTGGAATGAATGTGAATTTAGATAATGTAGAAACAAACGGTATTCGTGGGATTTCTCCTGAAGATATCGAAGTAGCGTACCAATTAGGATATAAAATTAAACTAGTAGGTACTGCCGAAGAAACAAATGGCACAGTTAATGTCAATGTTGGGCCAGTGTTATTACCAAAAGCACATCCACTTGCCGGCGTTAACTATGAAAATAATGCCGTATTTGTAACAGGTGCAGCTGTCGGAGAAACAATGTTTTATGGTCCCGGAGCCGGCGAATTACCAACAGCGACAAGTGTTGTTAGTGATTTGATTACTGTTGCGAAAAATAGCCGTCTAGGTACAAACGGTAATGCTTTCAACAGCTACAAACACGAAACAAAACATACACCAAAGGAACAAGTTTTCTCTAAATACTATCTTCGTCTAACAATGGACGATAAAACAGGAACCTTCCTTAAGTTGACGCAAATTTTTGCAGAAGCCGGCGTTGGTTTTGATAAAATTTTACAACAACCGTATGATGATTTCACGGCGACCGTTGTTATCGTGACACACTCAACAAGTCAAGCGCAATTAGAACAAGCAATCGCTAGGGTCAAAGATGAGCCAGAAATGCAAATGCTCGCAAAATATTCCGTTGTGGAGGGTTAAATATGTATAAAGGTTTACTAGAAAAATATAAAGAATATCTACCAGTAACTGATAAAACGCCAATGATCTCACTTGCGGAAGGAAATACACCACTTATTCCATTACCGAATTTGTCCAAAGAACTTGGGGTTACTTTATACGGAAAATACGAAGGCTTAAATCCAACCGGTTCTTTTAAAGATCGTGGAATGGTTATGGCTGTTGCTAAAGCGAAAGAAGAAGGTGCCGAAGCGGTTATTTGTGCATCCACTGGGAATACTTCTGCTGCGGCTGCGGCATACGCAACACGTGCGGGATTAAAAGCGTACATTGTTATTCCAGAAGGCAAAGTCGCTCTAGGAAAATTAGCGCAAGCAGTTATGTATGGCGCAGATATTATCTCGATTCAAGGTAATTTTGATGAAGCATTAAAATCGGTTCGTGAATTAGCTGAAACAGAAGCAGTAACACTTGTAAATTCCGTGAATCCATATCGTTTAGAAGGTCAAAAAACAGCTGCATTCGAAATCTGTGAGCAATTAGGTTCCGCGCCAGATGTACTTGCAATTCCAGTCGGTAATGCCGGGAATATTTCTGCATACTGGAAGGGGTTTAAAGAATGGAATGAGGCTAAAGCTTCTGGACTGCCGCGGATGCATGGTTTTGAAGCAGAAGGAGCTGCGGCGATTGTTCAAGGGAAACCAATTGATAACCCGGAAACAATTGCAACAGCGATTCGTATCGGAAACCCAGCTAGTTGGGGGCTTGCAGAAGCAGCTCGCGATGAATCTGGCGGATACATTCATTCTGTAACAGATGATGAAATTGTGAATGCTTATAAAAAAATTGCAGCACAAGATGGTGTCTTTATCGAGCCGGGTTCTGCCGCTTCATTAGCTGGTGTCATTCAACATGTAGCAAATGGAACAATTAAAAAAGGGGAAACAGTTGTTTGTGTATTCACTGGAAATGGCTTAAAAGATCCAGATACTGCGATGAGTGTGCATGAAATTCCAATTTCCCATGTGGATGATATCGAAGCAATGCGCACACATTTACGTTCAGGAGTGAAAGCTTAATGCGTATTCGTGTCCCGGCAACAACAGCCAATCTTGGTCCAGGCTTTGATTCTTGTGGCTTGGCGTTAACATTATATTTAACGCTTGATATTGGAGCGGAAGCGGATTCTTGGTATATCGAACATAATATTGGCGGCGGGATTCCGCATGACGAAACCAATGTGATTATCGAAACTGCCTTAAACCTAGCCCCTAATTTAACGCCGCATCATTTAGTGATGACCTGTGATATTCCGCCCGCTCGTGGACTAGGCAGTAGTTCTGCGGCGGTAGTTGCGGGAATTGAATTAGCCAATACACTTGCTGAACTTAACCTTTCAAAAGAGGAAAAAGTTCGTATAGCTGCCGAAATAGAAGGGCATCCTGATAATGTTGCGCCTGCTGTTCTTGGAAACTGGGTCGTAGGAGCGAAATTAGATGGAGAAGATTTCTATGTCCGCCACCTTTTTCCGGATTGTGCTTTAATTGCGTTTATTCCAAAGGCAGAACTTCTTACTTCGGAAAGTCGCGGTGTTTTACCTGATACGCTTCCGTTCAAAGAAGCTGTCCAAGCGAGTAGTATCGCCAATGTAATGATTGCAGCAATTTTACGTAATGATATGACGCTAGCTGGTGAAATGATGGAACGTGATTTATGGCATGAAAAATATCGCAGCCAATTAGTACCACATTTAACACAAATTCGCGACGTGGCCAAAAGTCAAGGAGCCTATGCTGCTTGTTTGAGCGGTGCGGGCCCAACTGTCCTAGTGTTCGCTCCTCGCAAGGTTGCTAACACACTGCAAACATCTTTACAAACGTTAGAAATAGACGCGGACGTTCTTCTTCTTGATGTCGAAGGAAGCGGCGCAGAAGTTTTTCGTTAAAATCAAGCTATGCCCATATGCGGCGTAGCTTTTTTTAACTATATGTCCCAATTTGTGCCGCTCTATGATAAAATAGGAAAAGAGTTTATAAAGTTAAAGGGAGCGGTCTTAATGGCACAATTATTTTTCCGTTATGGTTCCATGAATAGTGGGAAAACCATTGAAATTCTAAAAGTCGCACATAATTATGAAGAACAAAATAAAACAGTAGCTATCTTTACTTCAGGTATTGACGATAGAGACCAAGTTGGCTTCATTTCAAGTCGAATTGGACTGAAACGAGAAGCAACTCCTATTTTTAGTGACACAAATATTTTTGAAATCGTAGTGAATATTAAACCAAAACCAAATTGCGTTCTTTTAGATGAATCGCAATTTCTAGAAAAAGAACACGTATTTCAGTTAGCGAAAATTGTGGATGAATTAAATATCCCAGTAATTGCTTATGGTTTAAAAAATGATTTTCGAAACGAATTATTCGAAGGGTCGAAATACTTGCTGCTATATGCAGATAAACTAGAAGAAATGAAAACAATTTGCTGGTTCTGTGCCAAAAAGGCGACGATGGTTCTGCGCGTTGATGACAAAGGAAAGCCAGTTTATACAGGTGAACAAATTATGATTGGCGGAAATGACCACTATTACCCTGTGTGTCGCAAATGTCATGCCAATCCACCAATAAAATAAGTTAAAGAGGTGTTGGAATACAATGTATGATCGATTACAGGCGGTGGAAGACCGTTATGATGAACTAAATGAGTTATTAAGTGATCCAGATGTAGTATCGGATCCAAAACGACTACGCGACCTTTCCAAAGAACAATCCGGCATTACCGCGACAGTCGAAACGTACCGCGAATACAAAAATGTAAACGAACAAATTAACGAAACAAAAGAACTCCTAGGAGAAAAACTAGACGATGAAATGCGCGAAATGGCCAAAGAAGAATTCGCGGAACTTCAAAAAGAAAAGGCAGACTTAGAAGAACGACTAAAACTATTACTCGTGCCAAAAGATCCTAATGATGACAAAAACGTTATTTTAGAAATCCGCGGAGCAGCTGGTGGAGATGAAGCAGCTTTATTTGCCGGCGATTTATTCCGCATGTACAGTAAATATGCGGAATCACGCGGCTGGAAAGTAGAAATCATGGACGCGAACCCGACTGGTATTGGCGGTTACAAAGAAATTATTGCGATGATGAACGGAAATGACGCCTTTTCGCGAATGAAATATGAGAACGGGGCGCACCGTGTTCAACGTGTACCAGAAACAGAATCAGGTGGTCGAATCCATACATCAACAGCGACAGTGGCCATTTTGCCAGAAGCGGAAGAAGTGGAAATCGAGTTGCATGACAAAGATATCCGTACAGATACATTCGCATCCACTGGTGCCGGTGGACAAAGTGTCAATACAACGATGTCAGCTGTACGTTTAACGCATATTCCGACCGGAATTGTCGTTTCGATGCAAGATGAGCGTTCTCAGTTGAAAAACAAAGATAAAGCGATGAAAGTATTGCGCGCACGTGTTTATGATAAATTTGAGCGTGAGGCTCGCGAGGAATACGATGCCAACCGTAAGTCAGCTGTTGGAACGGGTGACCGCTCCGAACGTATCCGGACTTATAACTATCCGCAAAACCGCGTAACCGACCACCGTATCGGCTTAACCATTCAAAAGCTAGATCAAATCATGGAAGGCAAACTCGATGAAATCATTGACGCGCTCATCCTAGAAGATCAAACAAGTAAACTGGAGCATTTAAATGACGCAAATTAGTCAATTGTTAAAAAAAGCGGAGGCCATCCTTTTTGAAAAAGGGCTGGACCAAAATGCGGCGGAAATTTTACTAGAAACCAGAATGGGGCTTTCTCGTTCTGAGCTTTGGATGGAAATAAGTCGTGAACTTGAACCGAATCATGAAAAGCAGTTTGAGGAAGATTTTGCTAGGTATTTGGCTGGCGAGCCGGTCCAGTATATTTTAAAAACAGCCCCTTTTTATGGCTATGATTTTTTAGTAACAGAAGATGTCCTTATTCCTCGCCCCGAAACAGAAGAGTTAGTCGCTTGTGCGGAAGCTTTTTTGAAAAAACATCCAGTTAAAAATGTGCTAGATGTTTGCACTGGAAGCGGGATTATAGCGATTGCACTCAAAAAAGCATTTCCTGAGATTTCAGTGACGGCTTCTGATATTTCCGCTCCAGCACTTGTAGTGGCCAGAAAGAATGCGTTGTTATTAAATGCGGATGTGCGTTTTGTGGAAACAGATTTACTTGAAGCATTTAAACAAAACGAAGAACGATTCGATATGATTGTCGCCAATCCGCCCTATATTTCTGAAGCAGAAAAAGCAGAAATGTCGGATTATGTGCTAAAAAACGAACCTTCATTAGCATTGTTTGCTGAAAATGATGGACTTGCTATCTATGAGCGATTTGTGGATAACTTAAAATATGTCCTAAATTCTTCATTTTGGGTGGGTGTGGAGATAGGTTATACACAAGGTGAACGTGTAAAACAATTATTTGAAAAAAGTTATCCACATACTACTGTTGTTATCCACAAAGATATCAATTCCAAAGACCGCTATGTAACATGCTCTAATATATTGGTATAGAGGCGTTTCTATAAAAGAAGCGTCTTTTTCTTTTGGAAGTTATCCACAAAACTGTGGATAAAATGTTGTGCAAAAAATTTTTTTTAATCAAATCTTAATAAAAAAATGGCTTTTTTACTTATCTTTACGAATTATCCACATTTCACAAGAAGTTATCCCCATTGACAAAGTTATTATCCACAGTTTGGGGATAACTTTTGTTCAAAAATAGCGATTTCCAGATTTTAAAAAACAATACTGTAAAAATAAGACAGAAAACGTTAAAATATAATAGAAGTTATGTAAAGGGGACCGGAATTAATGCAAACCATTCATTGGAACATAAATAAGCAACAATCAAATCAAGCTATCTTTCAGGAAGCGGCCAAATTACTCCAAGGCGGTGAATGCGTGGCTTTTCCAACTGAAACAGTGTACGGTCTTGGCGCAGACGCAACCAACCAAGCTGCTGTTCAAAAAATATATGAAGCAAAAGGCCGTCCGTCTGATAACCCATTAATTGTCCACATTGCCCGTCGTGAACAAATGGATCAATTTGTAGCAAGTTATCCAGCGAAAGCCATCCAACTCATGGAAAAGTTTTGGCCAGGTCCGTTAACGGTTATTCTTCCATTGAAAAAAGATAGTTTGGCAACTAATGTTTCTGCTGGTTTATCCACAGTAGGCGTCCGTATGCCGGAACACCCTGTTAGTCTAGCGTTGATAGGTACAGCGAATATTCCTATTGCGGCTCCAAGCGCGAATCGTTCAGGAAAACCAAGTCCGACAACGGCGAGTCATGTAATAGAAGATTTAGATGGAAAAATTGCCGGAATTATCGATGGCGGCGCAACTGGTGTAGGTTTAGAATCCACCGTTATTGATTGTTCATTAGAAATTCCAATTATTCTACGCCCGGGCGGTGTTACAAAAGAACAGATTGAACAAATAATTGGTCCTGTGGATATATCGACAAACAACACGAAAGAAACAGAAAAACCAAAAGCTCCGGGCATGAAATATACTCACTATGCCCCGAAAGCGCCAGTTTATCTAATAGAAGGATCTACCCAATTTTGGCAAAGTGAAATAAATAAAGCGGAAGCTGCGAATAAAAAACTCGGTATTTTGGCGACAAAAGAACTGATAAATCAACTAAACACCAGCGGTACCATCGAAACAACTGGTAGTATAAAGGCATTGGACGAAATCGCTACAAGTCTTTACAAAGGTTTACGGGCTTTCGACCATGCCGATGTAGATATGATTTTTGCGGAAGTGTATCCAGAAATGGAACTTGGAGCAGCGATTATGAACCGATTAGAAAAAGCTGCTGGTGATAGGAGGATTACTGAATGAACGTCTTATTTGTTTGTACAGGAAATACATGCCGAAGCCCTTTAGCTGAAAAAATCTTGCAAAACTTGCGCCCAGATTTAGATGTTCGTTCAGCTGGGACACGTGCTTTGAACGGGGACGCTATCTCTGGAAATTCACGTCAAATTCTCGCGCAGATGAATTTGCCAACAACGCATCAAGCTAAAAAAATCACAGAAGCAGATATAGATTGGGCAGATCAAATTTACGTAATGACTCAAAATCATCAAGCGGAACTAAAAAGCCTTTTTCCGAAAGAGAATGATAAGATTCAACTAATTTCCGAAGAAAAAACAGATATTCCAGACCCTTACGGTGGATCAATTGAGCAATATGAAATTACCTATTACGAACTAAAAAGTGCAATTTCCGAACGTTTTCTATAAGTGAAGCGCTTCACTATCGGAAATTGCTTTTTTTTATTCCAAAATGCTTGCTTTTCTACCCAATTTAAGTAATTATTAAAGATAATACATAATAGTTCACTTGAAAAATTTATCAGAAAAGGATGGGGTCCACAGATGGTCTATTTACAAAAGCAAGATAAGGAAGTTTTTGATGCAATTAAGTTAGAACTTGGTAGACAACGCGCGAATATCGAATTAATCGCATCTGAGAATTTTGTTAGTGAGCAAGTAATGGAAGCAATGGGTTCTGTATTAACGAATAAATATGCAGAAGGTTACCCAGGAAAACGCTATTACGGCGGATGTGAATTCGTGGATATCGTGGAAGATTTAGCACGCGACCGCGCGAAAAAATTATTTGGAGCTGAATATGCGAACGTTCAACCACACTCAGGTGCTCAAGCGAATATGGCGGTTTATCATACAGTGCTTGAACCAGGTGATACCGTACTTGGTATGAACCTTTCACATGGTGGACATTTAACACATGGTAGTCCAGTTAATTTTAGCGGCGTTTTATACAATTTTGTTGAATACGGCGTTCGTGAAGATACAAAAGAGATTGATTATGATATCGTCCGTGAAGCTGCTTTAAAACATAAACCAAAAATGATTGTAGCTGGCGCAAGTGCTTATCCACGTAAAATTGATTTTGCTAAATTCCGTGAAATTGCTGATGAAGTTGGCGCATACTTAATGGTAGATATGGCGCATATCGCCGGTCTTGTTGCTGCTGGTTTACACCAAAATCCAGTTCCTTATGCTGATTTTACAACGACAACTACCCATAAAACGCTTCGTGGACCTCGCGGTGGAATGATTTTAGCCAAAGCAGAATGGGAACAAAAATTAAATAAATCGATTTTCCCAGGAATTCAAGGTGGACCATTAATGCACGTAATCGCAGCGAAAGCAGTGGCGTTTGGTGAAGCGTTACAACCTGAATTCACAACGTATTGCGAGCAAATTATTCGTAATTCTAAGAAATTAGCAGAAACTCTTCAAGCGAATGATGTTGCTGTTTTAACAGGTGGTTCGGATAATCATTTATTATTAATTGATTTAAAACCACTTGGCTTAACAGGAAAAGCAGCTGAAAAAGTATTAGATGAAGTTGGTATTACCGTGAATAAAAATACCATTCCATTCGAAACGGAAAGCCCATTTGTAACAAGTGGTATTCGTGTAGGTGTTGCTGCAGTGACGACTCGTGGATTCGATGAAGTTGCGATTGAAAAAGTCGGCGTACTTATTTCGGAAGTACTGCATAACTTAGAAAATGAAGAAGTTCTCGCAGATGTAAAAGCACGCGTGGCTACTTTAACAAATGAATATCCGCTTTATCCAAGTTTATAAAATAAGTGATCCGGTTTTTTCTATAAATAGAGAAAACCGGTTTTTTTCATGTATAGCAAATTAATCCTTGCACTTGTGTCTTGTTCTGATACAATAAGAGAAGGAAATTTTCAATATCAAAGGAGCGAACTAATCGATGGCAAATGTACACGTAATTAATCACCCACTAGTACAACACAAATTAACAATTATTCGAGATAAAAATACGGGAACAAAAGCATTCCGCGAACTTGTAGATGAAGTCGCTACATTAATGGCGTACGAAATTACACGTGATATGGAACTAGAAGACATTCAAGTGGAAACACCACTACAAACAACAACTGCTAAAACACTTACTGGTAAAAAATTAGGGATTGTGCCTATTTTAAGAGCTGGTCTTGGTATGCAAGATGGTATTTTAAAACTTATTCCTGCAGCAAAAGTAGGACATGTAGGTCTTTATCGTGACCATGATACACTTGAACCAGTCGAATATTTTGTAAAACTACCTTCTGACGTGGAAGAACGTCTTTTCATTGTTGTAGATCCAATGCTTGCAACTGGCGGCTCCGCAATTATGGCTATCGATTGCTTGAAAAAACGCGGCGCTCGCAACATGAAATTCATGTGTCTAGTAGCAGCTCCTGAAGGCGTTAAAGCTCTTCAAGACGCACATCCAGACGTAGAAATCTACGTAGCAGGTTTAGACGAGAAGTTAGACGAAAATGGTTATATCCGTCCAGGCTTAGGAGATGCTGGCGATAGATTATTCGGAACTAAATAATTAACAATCTCCTCGGTATAGTGAGATAAGGAATTATAAACAGTACTGCTTTTTAACAGACTGGGAAATTTTTTGTCGAGCTATTTCTGAGGAGTTTTTTTATAAGGAGGCCCGAAATTGGCTAAAATCAAAGTAATGAGTATCTTTGGGACAAGACCAGAGGCAATAAAAATGGCACCACTCGTTTTGGCACTAGAAAAAGAACCAGAAACATTTGAGTCAACAGTAGTGATTACAGCTCAACACCGTGAAATGCTAGATCAAGTCTTAGAGATTTTTGATATTAAACCAGATATTGACTTAGATATTATGAAAAAAGGCCAAACCTTAGCCGATATAACTTCGCGTGTAATGAATGGAATTAATGAAGTTATTGCTGCCGAAAATCCTGATATCGTTTTAGTTCACGGCGATACAACAACTAGTTTTGCTGCTGGACTGGCTACTTTTTATCAACAAAAGATGTTAGGTCATGTTGAAGCTGGACTTAGAACATGGAATAAATATTCGCCGTTTCCAGAAGAGATGAATCGCCAGTTAACTGGTGTAATGGCGGATATTCACTTTTCTCCAACCAAACAAGCGAAAGAAAATCTGCTTGCGGAAGGAAAAGATCCGGCTACTATTTTTGTGACTGGAAATACGGCGATTGATGCCCTTAAAACAACTGTGCAAAAAGATTACCACCATCCAATCTTGGAAAATCTTGGCGACAATCGTTTAATACTTATGACGGCTCACCGCAGGGAAAATTTAGGCGAACCGATGCAAGGGATGTTTGAGGCGGTTCGAGAAATCGTGGAAAGTCGTGAGGACGTTGAACTTGTGTACCCGATGCATTTGAATCCAGCTGTTAGGGAAAAAGCAATGAGCATTTTAGGCGGACATGAACGCATTCATTTAATCGAACCATTAGATGCGATTGATTTTCATAATTTCTTGCGCAAATCTTATCTTGTGTTTACTGATTCAGGCGGCGTTCAAGAAGAAGCGCCAGGCATGGGCGTGCCAGTTTTAGTTTTACGTGATACAACGGAGCGTCCAGAAGGAATCGAAGCTGGGACGTTGAAACTAATTGGAACGAATAAAGAAAATCTGATCAAAGAAGCATTAGATTTACTTGATAATAAAGAAAGCCACGATAAAATGGCGCAAGCAGCTAATCCATATGGCGATGGTTTCGCTGCGAACAGAATTTTAGCAGCAATCAAGAGTCACTTTGAAGAAACTGATCGCCCAGAAGATTTTATCGTGTAAAACACCGCGGGAAACTAGGCGTTAAAAGTCTAGTTTTCCTCTTTATTTGGAATGAAAGCGCCTTATTGTTACAGATATGTTACACGCTCGATTTTCACTAGTTCTTTTATGTTACATGTGATAAGATGGTCAATGTTATTAATATAAGAGCCCAAAAAATAGCTTGTTTGTAGCATAGGGATAGAAGACTGCGCTCAGTATTCACTACAATCCCGCCGACGCTAGGTTTGCGTTGACTGAATTGGAATTTATACGGGCACTCTATATCAAAATGCAGCTCATGATAAGTGAGTCCGGCTGTTTTTTCCGTTCTTTTTCTTGGGAAAAGAACTTTCGGTCGCGAAATTTGCGAATAATCGTATCGAATTCTTTTACCAATAGTGGTAGAAGTTTTTTTATTTGTGCGAAAGAAAGTGGTTTTGGCCTTTTTTGTGAAATAACACACGAACGGTCAACTAGTTTTTCCAATGATTACGGAGGTGTTGGTTGCTGTTAAATGGACAAAAATAATTCTGGCGTGGCAATCTAGGAAACAGATAGATTTTGAAATCAAAAAAATCTCAGAAATAATAGGCTATTCTTTTATGGATGGGTCCGATTGTGGTACTATTAGTAGTAGATGTACGCACAATTTGTGAAAGTGTATTGACTTTTCTCTTTTGGCTGTTGTATGCTAAGAACTGACACGCTGATAAGGCTTTCATGTGTGTTTGGGATTGGGATGAATTGGGGAAAATGTGCTTGTTTTCACAAACTGAACTTACTCCCTGAGATTTCAAAATGGTCATCTGGAAAGAAAAATCTTTTGAAAAAGAAAGGATTGCGCCCCGAATGTTAGAATCGCTAATTGGCATGTATCATCGTCATCAAAAGTATATGGTTCTTTTTATTGCTGTTTGTCTTTGTGGATGGTTTTTAACCCCTCATATACATATTTTTTTGGGACTTAAATTGGGTTTAATCGTCGGCTGGTTTAATTACTGGATATTAATGAGACGCACACAAGCAATGACAAGGGCTTTGGCTGAAAATCGTTCTTTTTATGGCATGGGAATGACGTTAAGAATGGGAAGCGTGTTACTTGCAACAATAATAGCGACGCAACTGCCGGAATATTTTCATGTTTATAGCATGGTAATCGGACTTGGGCTTGCATATGCAATTATTTTTCTAGATTTTTTTGCGTATTCCATGTACCGCAGAAAAAAGTTTTTAAAAAGAGAGGGGTGAACCTAATTGGAAGAGGAATTTCCAACGATAAGCCTATTAGGGA
Organism: Listeria monocytogenes; assembly: GCF_900187225.1. GTDB lineage: Bacteria > Bacillota > Bacilli > Lactobacillales > Listeriaceae > Listeria > Listeria monocytogenes. The sequence continues at coordinate 2,527,820 of NZ_LT906436.1, read as the reverse complement.
TCGACTTTAATCTATCTAATATTTTGATGATTACTGTGACTTGTGTCATCGTTCTTCTAATAGCCATTATCTGTACCAGAAATCTGCAACGCCGTCCTACCGGAAAGCAGAACTTCATTGAATGGGTTATGGATTTTGTCAGAGGTATTATTAATAGTAATATGGATTGGAAAACCGGTGGGAGATTCCATGTGCTTGGTATTACGATATTAATGTTTGTCTTCGTTGCCAACATGCTAGGACTACCATTACAAATCGCAGTAAACGATGAAGTATGGTGGCGTTCACCTACAGCGGATCCAATTGTCACATTAACACTTGCGATAATGGTTCTTGGCTTAACGCATTACTACGGTATTAAAATGCGTGGTTTCAAGCACTACTTTGTTGGTACTTACTTGAGTCCAATGAAATTTTTATTCCCACTAAAATTAGTAGAAGAATTTGCTAATACATTAACGCTTGGTTTACGTCTTTACGGTAATATTTTTGCCGGGGAAGTTTTGTTAACCATTATTGCTACTCAACTTGCACATATTAATATATTTGTAGGTGTTCTTGCGATAATTCCAGCGATTATATGGCAGGCGTTCTCACTCTTTATTGGGGCAATTCAAGCGTACATTTTCACTATGCTGACAATGGTTTACATGTCACATAAGGTCAGTGACGAACATTAAACTAACTTTCAATTAAGTCACTTATAAAAGTAATAAAAAATAATTTTAAGAAAAATTAGGAGGATAATTATATGTCTTTAGGTGTTATTGCAGCTGCTATTGCTGTTGGATTAGGTGCATTAGGTGCGGGTATTGGTAATGGTCTTATCGTATCAAAAACTGTCGAGGGTGTTGCGCGTCAACCAGAAGCGCGTTCTATGCTTCAATCAATCATGTTCGTTGGTGTTGCGTTAGTTGAGGCCCTTCCTATCATCGCTGTTGTTATTGCGTTCATGGTTCTTAATAAATAATTTGAAGGAAGTTGAGGAAATAAAACCTCATCTCTTTCGTTTTGAACGAATAATTCAAGCGAATGTATAGAAAGGAGTGAAACTGGCGTGTTACAACCACATTTAGTAATTGGTTCCGCATTTACGTTTGGTGATGCATTCTTTACGCTTTTTGCTTTTTCGATTTTGCTAGTTTTAATCCGAATTTATGCTTGGAAACCGCTTATGGGTATTATGAAAGAGCGTGAAGAGCATATTGGTTCTGAAATTGATGCGGCTGAAGAAAATCGCGCTCAATCAGAAAAATTACTTGCTGAACAAAAAAGTGTTTTACAACAAGCTCGTGTGGAATCTCAAACAATGATTGAGAACGCAAAACAACTTGGCGAAAAAGAACGCGAAGAAATTGTCAAAACTGCTAGACGTGAATCAGAACGTATAAAAGAAGAAGCAAAATCCGATATTGCACGCGAAAAAGAAGATGCTATTTCTGCTCTTCGCGAACAAGTCGGTTCCTTATCTGTTCTTATTGCATCGAAAGTCATCGAAAAAAATCTGGATGAAAGAGAACAATCTAACCTTATCCAAGATTATATCGAAAGGCTAGGGGATGACAAATGAGTAAAGATTTGGAAGTTGCAGGTCGCTATGCCAATGCGCTTTTTCAAGTAGCTCAAGATAAAGATTTAGTAGACGTTTTTTCAGAAGAATTAACTGAATTAAAAGCGGCTTTAAAAGCTAATAAAGATTTTGTAAAACTACTTGAAAATCCTACTTTCACGACCGAGCAAAAGAAAAATCTTGCCAGCGCTGTTTTTGAAAAAATCAATCCGACATTAAGAGATTTTATTTATCTTTTAATCGACCGTAGCAGAGAAGATTATCTTTCTGTTATTGCGGACGTTTACCAAAAACGCGTAAATGACTTGCGAGGAGTTGCGGATGCAGATGTTTATTCTGTTGTCCCACTTTCCGAACAAGAACTTACGGCGCTCTCGAGAGTATTTGCTGCGAAAATGAACAAAACAAAATTAAACATTCAAAATCACATTGATAAATCCCTTCTTGGTGGAGTCAAAGTGGTTATTGGAACCCGTATATATGATGACAGTCTAAAAACGAAATTAAAGGACATGGAACGGCAAATTAAAGCCTAGTTTCCGTTTAACGAGGGGTGAAATCAATGAGCATTAAGGCTGAAGAGATCAGCTCAATCATAAAACAGCAGATTGAAAATTATCATTCTGAACTAAAAGTGAGTGATGTTGGTACGGTTACCTACATTGGTGACGGTATTGCGCGTGCTCATGGACTCGATAATGCAATGGCTGGTGAATTGCTAGAGTTCTCAAATGGTGTAATGGGTATGGCCCAAAACTTAGAAACAAATGATGTTGGTATCATTATTCTAGGCCCTTACACAGAAATCCGCGAAGGCGATGAAGTTCGTCGTACCGGTAAAATCATGGAAGTTCCTGTTGGCGAAGCGCTTATTGGGCGTGTAGTTAACTCATTAGGTCAACCAGTTGATGGTTTAGGCCCAATTGAAACAACTGGAACTCGTCCGATTGAAGCAGTAGCACCTGGTGTTATGCAACGTCAATCGGTAAACGAACCATTACAAACAGGTATTAAAGCGATTGATGCACTTGTTCCTATTGGTCGTGGTCAACGTGAGTTAATCATTGGTGACCGCCAAACTGGTAAAACATCTGTAGCGATTGATACTATTTTAAACCAAGCTGACCAAGACATGATTTGTATTTATGTCGCTATCGGTCAAAAAGAATCTACAGTACGTAATGCCGTAGAAACTTTACGTCATCACGGTGCGTTAGATTACACAATCGTAGTAACTGCTGCTGCATCACAACCGGCGCCACTTCTTTACTTGGCTCCTTATGCTGGTGTTGCAATGGCTGAAGAATTCATGTATAACGGCAAACACGTTTTAGTCGTATATGATGATTTATCCAAACAAGCAGCTGCTTATCGTGAGCTGTCCCTATTACTTCGTCGTCCTCCAGGTCGTGAAGCATACCCAGGGGATGTTTTCTACTTGCACTCCCGTTTACTTGAACGTGCTGCAAAATTAAATGATAGCCTAGGTGGCGGATCCATTACGGCTCTTCCATTCGTAGAAACACAAGCCGGAGATATCTCTGCTTATATTCCTACAAACGTTATCTCTATTACAGACGGACAAATCTTCTTGCAATCTGATTTATTCTTCTCGGGAGTGCGTCCAGCGATTAACGCCGGTCTTTCTGTATCCCGTGTAGGTGGATCAGCGCAAATTAAAGCAATGAAAACAGTTGCCGGAACACTTCGCCTAGACCTTGCCGCATACCGTGAGCTAGAATCCTTCTCACAATTCGGTTCTGACCTAGATGCAGCTACTCGTGCGAAACTAGAACGTGGTAAACGTACAGTAGAAGTTCTAAAACAAGATTTGCACAAACCTTTGAAAGTTGAAAAACAAGTATTGATTCTTTATGCACTTGTTCATAAATATCTGGATGATGTACCAGTTCATGATGTACTGCGTTTTGAGTCCGAAATGAATACATGGTTTGATCATAATCACCCAGAGCTTTTGGAAGAAATTCGTACAACGAAAAAACTTCCTGATGAAGCGAAACTTGAAGCAGCATTAAAAGAATTTAAAAATACATTTGTTCCTTCTGAAGAAAAATAATTTAGACTCGGAATAAATTCAAAGGTGGTGAAAATCTTTGGCATCTTTAATAGATATTAAACAACGAATAACTTCTACGCGTAAAACAAGTCAAATTACAAAAGCAATGCAAATGGTATCAGCAGCAAAACTAGGTCGTGCAGAATCTAATGCTCGTTCATATGAGCCTTATGTTTCTAAAATTAAAGACGTAGTAACACATGTTGCTAGCACTGGTAACAGTAGCGACCATCCAATGCTTGTATCTAGACCTGTTCATCGTACTGGTTATATCGTACTTACTTCTGATACTGGACTTGCAGGTTCTTACAATAGTTCTGTAATCAAAGAAGTATTTCAAGAAATTAATAAAAAGCATACGTCAAGTGATGAATATGCAATAATCACTGTAGGTAGATCTGCTCGTGACTTCTTCAAAGCGCGCCAAATGAACGTGGTTTTAGAAGTACAAGGTATTACAGATCACCCGATATTTGCGGAAATTAAAGATATTGCTAGTAACACAGTTCAAATGTTTGAAGATGGTGTTTATGACGAGGTTTTCATTTATTATAATCACCATATTAATTCTATTTCTAGTGAACTGAGAAAAGAGCAACTATTACCACTGACGGAATTTCACGAAAAAGGTAAAGAAACGGATGTAGATTTAACTACTTACGAATTTGAACCTTCCGAACAAGAAATCCTGGAAGTATTATTACCGCAATATGTGGAAAGCCTAATTTTCGGAGCACTTCTGGATGCCAAAGCCGCTGAACATGCTGCTCGTATGACTGCCATGAGAAGCGCGACAGATAATGCATCCGATTTAATCAGTGACTTATCACTACAATATAACCGTGCTCGCCAAGCTGCGATCACGCAAGAAATTACCGAAATCGTCGGAGGAGCAGCCGCGCTAGAATAGAAGCCGGCGTTTCTTGTAACGTCCCAATAAATGGGAAGGTAAGTGAGGAGGAATAATTGCATGTCTAAAGGACAAGTAATCCAAGTTATGGGCCCAGTTGTAGACGTTAAATTTGAAGGTGGAAACTTACCTGAAATCTACAATGCCCTAGTTATTGAATATAAATCTGATGCAGAAGAAGCACCAACTAGCCAACTTACTTTAGAAGTAGCCATCCAATTAGGTGATGATGTTGTACGTACAATCGCAATGGCATCAACAGATGGTGTTCAAAGAGGTATGGAAGTTATTGATACTGGGAGCCCAATTACAGTTCCTGTAGGTACAGTAACTCTTGGTCGTGTATTTAATGTATTAGGAAACACCATCGATTTGGACGAACCACTTCCAAGCGATATTAAACGTAATAAAATTCACCGCGAAGCTCCAACTTTCGATCAATTAGCAACGACAACAGAAATTCTTGAAACAGGAATTAAAGTAGTTGACTTGCTAGCTCCTTACTTAAAAGGTGGTAAAATCGGATTGTTCGGTGGTGCCGGTGTTGGTAAAACCGTTCTAATTCAAGAGCTTATCCATAATATCGCACAAGAACATGGTGGTATTTCTGTGTTCGCTGGCGTTGGAGAACGTACTCGTGAAGGTAACGACCTTTACTTCGAAATGAAAGATTCAGGCGTTATTGAAAAAACAGCGATGGTATTCGGTCAAATGAACGAGCCACCAGGTGCGCGTATGCGTGTTGCCTTAACTGGTCTAACAATTGCTGAATATTTCCGTGATGAAGAACATCAAGATGTACTTTTATTCATTGATAACATTTTCCGTTTCACACAAGCTGGTTCAGAGGTTTCGGCTTTACTAGGTCGTATGCCATCTGCGGTAGGTTACCAACCAACCCTAGCTACTGAAATGGGTCAACTACAAGAACGTATTACATCTACTAACGTTGGATCCGTTACTTCTATCCAAGCGATTTATGTACCAGCCGATGACTATACTGACCCGGCTCCGGCTACAACTTTCGCCCATCTAGATGCAACAACTAACTTGGAACGTAAATTAACGGAACAAGGTATTTATCCAGCGGTAGATCCACTTGCTTCTACATCTCGTGCGCTTTCTCCTGATATTGTTGGGGAAGAACACTATGCAGTAGCAACGGAAGTACAACGTTTATTACAAAGATATAAAGAATTACAGGATATCATCGCAATCTTAGGTATGGATGAGCTATCTGACGAAGATAAACAATCCGTTTCCCGTGCGCGTCGTGTACAATTCTTCTTATCCCAAAATTTCCACGTTGCAGAACAATTTACAGGCCAAAAAGGTTCTTATGTTCCTGTTAAAGAAACAGTTAAAGGATTCAAAGACCTATTAGCAGGAAAATACGACCACATTCCAGAAGATGCTTTCCGTTCAGTTGGACGCATTGAGGATGTTCTTGAAAAAGCAAAAGACATGGGCGTTGAAGTCTGATAAAAACAGGAGGAAATACGTATGGGTTCATTAAATGTTAGTATTGTTACTCCAGACGGCCCTGTTTATGAAGGCGTTGCTCAAATGGTTATTGCTAGAACAAAAGCAGGTGAACTCGGTATTTTACCTGGCCATGTTCCACTAGTTGCTCCACTTAAAATCGACATCGTTCGTTTAAAAGTTGAGTCTGGTGAGGAATGGGTCGCTGTCAATGGTGGCTTTATGGAAGTAAACGGTGAAGAAGTTAATATTCTCGCGGATACTGCTGAACGTGAACAAGATATTGATATTGATCGCGCTGAAAAAGCAAAACAACGTGCAGAAGAAGAACTTAGCCGAGCAAAAGAACAAAAAGTGGACGAAGTAATGGCTCAACTGGCACTACAAAGAGCCATCAACAGAATTCATGCAAAAGAACACAATTAATAATCATATTACTTCCTGGCCACAGTGCCGGGAAGTTTTTTTATATACGCATAAGTGTATTAACTGTTTTTTTCTAGAGGTATTTGTTAAAATGGGTAGTAGCGAAATATGAGGAGAGAACGCATGTATAATATTATTATGGAATCACCATATGTCATCATCATTTCACATTTACTATTTATTGTAATTACTTTTTGGGCACTTCAAGCTATTAATTATGAAAAATTCATCAAGAAAAATCATGTAACACAAGCTAGATTATTATTTGTGATTATTTCGATTGTGTTAGGTTATACATTAAGCAATTTTTTCTTGGATTATTTGACAGCTTCCAAACAGTTAATTAATTTTTTTAGTTAGAAAAAGGTACTATAGTAGTCAAAAATTAATAGAAGCTTATAACAACTTTAATATTACGTTAAAATCAGTTGATATTTTAGGGTGATAAGTGGTAAAATTACTTAGATATGTTTTAAATTCAAATTTTGATTAATAAAATTCGATAAATGATTTAGTTATTAGTAACGCGGAGGGGTTCTTTTTGGAAAAAATTATTGTACGCGGTGGAAAACAGTTAAATGGTTCTGTGAAAATGGAAGGTGCCAAAAATGCTGTATTACCGGTAATAGCTGCTACATTACTTGCGAGTAAAGGTACTAGCGTATTAAAAAATGTCCCAAACTTGTCTGATGTATTCACAATCAATGAGGTTCTTAAATATCTAAATGCAGATGTTTCTTTTGTAAATGATGAAGTAACAGTTGATGCGACAGGAGAAATTACTTCTGATGCACCTTTTGAGTACGTTCGTAAAATGCGTGCTTCCATTGTTGTAATGGGACCACTTTTGGCACGTACTGGTTCAGCGCGTGTAGCTTTACCTGGTGGATGTGCAATTGGTTCTAGACCTGTTGATTTACATTTAAAAGGCTTTGAAGCAATGGGCGCAGTCGTGAAAATTGAAAATGGTTATATTGAAGCAACTGCTGAAAAATTAGTAGGTGCTAAAGTATACTTAGATTTCCCGAGTGTTGGAGCGACGCAAAATATTATGATGGCTGCGACTCTTGCAGAAGGTACAACAGTCATTGAAAACGTTGCTCGTGAACCTGAAATTGTTGACTTGGCAAACTTCCTTAACCAAATGGGTGCTAGAGTTATCGGTGCAGGAACAGAAGTAATTAGAATTGAAGGAGTTAAGGAATTAACTGCGACTGAACATTCTATTATTCCAGACCGTATTGAAGCAGGAACATTTATGATTGCTGCGGCGATTACTGGTGGAAATGTTTTAATTGAAGATGCAGTTCCTGAACATATTAGTTCGTTAATTGCTAAACTTGAAGAAATGGGCGTTCAAATCATTGAAGAAGAGAACGGGATTCGTGTAATTGGCCCTGATAAATTAAAAGCTGTAGATGTTAAAACGATGCCGCATCCAGGTTTCCCAACAGATATGCAATCGCAAATGATGGTTATTCAAATGCTGAGTGAAGGCACAAGCATCATGACTGAAACTGTTTTTGAGAATCGTTTTATGCATGTAGAAGAAATGCGCAGAATGAATGCTGATATGAAAATTGAAGGACATTCTGTTATTATTTCTGGTCCAGCTAAGTTACAAGGAGCAGAAGTTGCAGCGACAGATTTACGTGCAGCAGCAGCGCTTATTCTTGCTGGTTTGGTTGCAGATGGCTATACACAAGTAACTGAGTTGAAATACCTTGATCGAGGCTATAATAATTTCCACGGAAAACTACAAGCGCTTGGTGCTGATGTGGAACGTGTAGATGATTCCAAAGTCGATGTAACAAACTTAGCGTCTTTATTCTAAATTCAAATGTTGAAAACCGTATCTTTTTGATGCGGTTTTTTTATTTGTCATGAAAAATTCCGCATTGCTATAAAATATACATTTCAGCCGCACATAAATTATGCTATAATTCAGAATGAGATGTAAAATTAGGTGTACACCACGAAAGGAGTTAAAATGTAAATGGCAAAAGATGTTGGTATCGATTTAGGTACAGCCAATGTATTAATTCATGTTAAAGGAAGAGGAATCGTCGTTAATGAACCTGCAGTTGTCGCTATTAACAATAAGACGGGACAAGTTTTAGCCGTTGGGACTGAAGCAAGAGATATGGTCGGTAGAACTCCAGGAGACATTACGGCAATTAAACCTATGAAAGATGGGGTTATTGCTGACTTTGATATTGTTCAAGAAATGTTACGTTTCTTCATACAAAAGTTAAATTTAAAAACTTTTTTTTCACGGCCACGTATTTTAATTTGTTGTCCAACAAATATAACTTCTGTCGAACAAAAAGCAATTCGTGAAGTTGCTGAAAAAAGTGGTGGGAAACAAGTATTCTTAGAAGAAGAACCTAAAGTTGCTGCTATTGGTGCGGGTATGGAGATTTTTGAGCCTTCCGGTAATATGATTATTGATATTGGTGGAGGTACTGCAGATGTTGCTGTATTGTCTATGGGTGATATTGTAACTAGTCAATCAGTAAAAGTCGCTGGTAACAAATGGGACGCAGATATTTTAAATTATGTTAAACGTAAATATAACTTACTTATTGGTGAAAGAACGGCTGAAAATATTAAAGTAACAATCGGTACTGCATGTCAAGGAGCCAAAGAAGAGAAAATGGAAATTCGTGGTAGAGATTTAGTGAGTGGCTTACCGAAAACAATTTCTATTACAAGTTCCGAAGTAGAGGAAGCGATTCACGATTCATTACACCTAATGGTACTAGCTGCTAAACAGGTGTTGGAACAAACACCTCCAGAGCTTTCAGCGGATATTATTGATAGAGGAATCATCATGACTGGCGGTGGATCTTTATTACATGGTTTAGATGAATTAATGTCTGAACAGCTGAAGGTTCCAGTTTTAATTACAGAGAATCCTTTAGATGTTGTAGCACTTGGTACCGGCATTTTACTTGACTCACTTACAAATAAAAAGCGTAATAGATTCTAAATTTGAATTTGGGGGATGTACATGTTAGATATTAAGAAAATCAAAGAGATTTTGCCTCATCGTTATCCATTTTTGTTAGTAGATAGAGTTATTTCTGTTGAAGAAGGCAAAAAAGTTACCGCTATTAAGAATGTAACAGCCAATGAAGAATTTTTTAACGGGCACTTTCCTGAGTATCCTGTAATGCCAGGAGTATTAATAGTGGAAGCTCTGGCGCAAACAAGTGGAATTGCAATGATGCAGAGTGAAGCGAATAAAGGTAAAATTGGTTTATTTGCTGGAATTGATGGCTGCCGATTTAAACGTCAAGTTGTTCCAGGGGACCAACTTTTGCTTGAGGCTGAAATAACTCGGATGAGGGGCGCGATTGCAAAAGCGAAAGTCAAAGCAACAGTAGAAGGCGATTTGGTTTGTGAAGCTGAAATTATGTTTGCTTTATCAGATCTACCTAAATAAAAAGATTGGCACTGAAGCCCAAATGGGTTTTAGTGCTTTTTTCATGTTCTCAGAATAACATTGGTTTAAAAATTTTTCAAAGTACTAAAATGATGCTTTGGATGTAATTACATACATAAAATGATATTTTTCTCTTATGAGAAAATAACATTTTGGAAGGTTTCGGCCTAGTGAAAATACAGTTTTAGCTATTTTACAATAAACTTTTTATCTAATACAATCGCTTTACACCAAAAGAAAGAGGCGATTATATGATTAATCAAGTAACTTTAGTAGGCAGATTAACTAAGGAACCAGAATTGAAATGGACCACGGAAGACAGGGCTGTTTTGAATTTAACCCTGGCTTTAAATCGGTTTGGTAAAAATAAAAGAGTTGATAATGATGCTGACTTTATTCAATGTGTTATTTGGGGTAAAAGAGCAGAAGCCACTGCAGAGTTCTGTACTAAAGGACAATTAGTAGGAGTAGTTGGTGAACTACAATCTCGTAATTATTTAAATAAAGAAGAACAGAAAATTTATATTACGGAAGTTTTAGTTCATCAGATTCGGTATTTATCAAGTCGAAATAAAGATGAAAGAGTAGTTAATATACCTCAGGAAGAGGATGAATGATGTAATACTTTGTTATAAAGAGCCATATTTCATAATGAATTTTAAAAATCTCGCCTTAAAAAACAACAAAATCAATAAATTATCAGTTCTGTTTGTAATGGAAAAATTTTCCAATTTCAGTTACTTTGCACATTTAATTCATTAAGTGAACAATCAAGAACGCTTTTATTAATTGGCTAAACCTTTACGGCGAGTTATGCTAGATTGATTTTCACAAAAAATACGAACAGTAGTTATAGAAATCAGACAATAAAGGCAATTTACAAATATTGCAGGAAAACGGATACTATTTGAAAGTGTGTCATACATGCTTAATTTTTTAGTAACCAAGCTGATAGTTTCGTATGGTACGATTATTCTCGAAAGTTATCAAGGAGGGAAAATAATTACATGAAAAAGACAGTAGTAGCCATTGCGGCAGGTTTAATTATTGCAGGATCTGGTTCAACTCAAGCTTTTGCAGCTGAGTATAAAGTGCAAGATGGTGATTCACTATGGAAAATATCAAATGAAAATAATGTCTCTATAAAACAATTGAAAGAAGATAACAATTTGAGTTCTGACATTATTTTTCCGAACCAAACATTGCAAGTAAATAGTAGTGAGAAAAAATCCACTACTAATAACAATTCTGAATACACAGTTGTTGCAGGAGATACCCTTGGACATATCGCCGTTGATAATGGTGTAACAGTTAATCAACTTAAATCGTGGAATAATCTTTCTTCAGATTTAATAATAGTTGGTCAAAAATTATCTATTGGTAATAAAGCTTCAGCAAGTGAAAGTAATACTTCAAAAAACAATTCAACAGCAAATAATTCAGCCAATAATAAAGTAACAGAACAACCGAAAGAAGAAAAAGCAGCTCCAACAACTCAAAAATCAACTTCTTCTAATGAAGCATCTTCGAATAGTTCTTCAGCACAAGGTAATGTTTCAAAAGAGTTAACGGTAACTGCAACAGCATATAGTAAAGCTGAACCTGGCATGGGCCACATGACAGCGACAGGGATTGATTTAAATGATAATTCACGAGTAATTGCAGTTGATCCATCTGTTATTCCTTTAGGTTCAAAAGTTTATGTTGAAGGATACGGACAAGCAATTGCAGCTGATACTGGTGGCGCAATTAAAGGTAATAAAATCGATGTACATTTAAACTCAGTACAAGAAGCTAACAACTGGGGTGTAAAACAAGTTAAAGTACAAATTTTAGATTAATTCGTTCCATATGAAAGACTGTAAATGGCGTAATGCTATTTGCAGTCTTTTTTATAGATTAAAAATAGGAAGCATCCTTGTTTTATGATAAACTTATACATAATAAAGTTTTTTAGGAGATACATATGAAAAAGCAGGAAATTTCAATTTTAAATATACCTTTCTATAATACGACGCAAGCAGGATTTGTGGAGGAGCTTTACATGGCCGCGAAGAACGGGGAACGTCGATTTGTTGTGACGGCTAATCCAGAAATTGTTATGCATGCTCGCACGGATAAGGAGTTCGAAGCAATATTAGGGCAAGCTGATTATATTGTACCCGATGGTATTGGGATAATAATGGCCTCAGAAAAACTTGGAGAGCCTTTAAAAGAACGAGTTACTGGTTATGACACGATGGTTGGTCTATTAAATAAGCCACTAAATTGTTATTTTTTAGGAGCAAAACCGGAAATTAGTGAGGTTGTAGAGGCCAAAGTGCGGGAAAAATTTCCACAGGCAGTTGTTTGTGGTGTTCATCATGGTTACTTTGATGTATTAGAAAGTGAAGGAATTGCTAAGGAAATACTCGTCTCACAACCAGATGTGATTTTTGTTGCTTTAGGTTCCCCTGCTCAAGAAAAATGGATTTTGTCTCAGATTGCTAATTTTACTAAAGGCATTTTTATTGGTGTAGGTGGAAGCTTTGATGTTTTAACAGATAGTGTAAAGCGCGCACCAAAAATATGGATAAAATTAAGGTTAGAATGGGTATACAGGCTTCTTTCTAATCCCTCAAGATGGAAACGTTTTTTTGCAATACCTCAATTTATGCTTGCCATTCGAAAAGAGCGCAAGCGTTTGAAAAAGGGTGAGTAGATGTATTTTCAAGAAGCAAGACTAATTCATGTAGAACTTCCTCTTATTGCACCGTTTAAAACAAGTTATGGTGAGCTAAATAGTAAAGATTTTTATATTATTGAGTTAGTGAATGAGGAAGGTATACGTGGTTATGGAGAGTTGGAAGCTTTTCCGTTACCTGACTATACAGAAGAGACTTTGAGCACTGCTATTTCTATTGTTAAACAGCATTTATTACCAATTCTTGCGCAGAAAGAAATACGAACTCCTCAAGAGATTAATCAGATGTTTAGCTGGATTCAAGGAAATGAAATGGCGAAAGCGGCTGTGGAGCTTGCTGTTTGGGATGCTTTTGCAAACAACGAGAAGCTCTCATTGGCTAAAATGATTGGCGCAGAGAAGGACTCGATTGCTGTTGGCGTGAGCATTGGATTGCAGCCTGATGCGGAAACGTTAGTCCGGTTAGTTAGTCAATATATGGATGAGGGCTACGAAAGAGTGAAGTTAAAAATAGCACCTAAGAAAGATATTCAATTTGTCAAAGCTGTTCGAGAAAAATTTCCTAATCTAAGCTTGATGGCTGATGCGAATTCAGCGTATAATAGAGAAGATTTCTTGTTATTAAAAGAATTAGATCACTTTAATTTAGAAATGATTGAGCAACCATTTGGAGCTAAAGATTTTGTGGATCATGCTTGGTTGCAAAAAAAATTAAAAACGCGTATTTGTTTGGACGAGAATATTAGGTCATTAGATGATTTGAAACAGGCCCATATGTTAGGAAGCTGTCAGGCAGTTAATTTAAAATTAGCGCGCGTTGGTGGTATGTCTGAGGCTCTTAAGATAGCGAAGTATTGTAGCGATAATAATTTGCTTGTCTGGTGTGGCGGCATGCTTGAAGCTGGTATCGGTAGGGCTCATAATATTGCGCTTGCTGCTAGAGCGGAATTTACTTTCCCAGGAGATATTTCTGCATCAAATCGTTATTTTAATGAAGATATTGTTTCATCAGCATTTGTATTAAATCAAGGAAAACTCACTGTGCCAACCGGTCAAGGGATTGGAGTGGCTTTAGATTTAGATGTGTTACAAAAATATACTAAATCAACAGAAAGAATTTTGCTAAATAAAGGATGGAGCTGAAAAAATATTGCTAATATGGAGTATATTGATTAGCTTTGCAGTAGGTATCATTATGGTGCCGATAATCAGGAAGTTTGCTTTCCGAATTAATGCGGTTGATACACCGCGTGAAAGACACAAACATACAAAAACTACAGCCACTTTAGGTGGATTAGCTATTTTTATAAGTTTTTCGGTAGGGATGATTTTAGCCCCAATAGATAAATCAGGTTTCTTGCCAATTTATTTCGGAGCATTAATTATTATTGCGACAGGCTTTATAGATGATATATTTGATTTATCACCAAAATGGAAAATGTTAGGACAGATTTTAGCTGCTCTTTGCGTAACTGTTTGGGGAGACATTACTATTAATTTTATTAACGTCCCATTTTACGGACAAGTAGATTTTGGGTATTTTGCGATTCCATTATCGATTATTTGGATAGTTGCAATTGTGAATGCGTTAAACTTAATTGATGGATTAGACGGTCTAGCGGGTGGTATTTCTATTATTGCTTTAATGACTATTGCAGGTATGGCTTTGCTTTTGAAAGATGTTTTTGTTGCTCCGGTTGCATTAATTCTTGTAGCAGCAGTTGCGGCTTTCTTGATTTATAATTTCCCGCCTGCTAGTATTTTTATGGGAGACACGGGAGCGTTATTCCTCGGTTATATGATTGCTGTTTTATCACTTATGGGTTTTAAAAACGTTACTTTCATCTCATTGTTAGTACCACTTATTATTTTAGGTGTACCTTTGTCAGATACTTTTTTTGCTATTGTAAGAAGGCTAAAAGAGCGGATGCCGATATCTTCAGCAGATAGATCTCATATTCACCATAGGTTGATGGCGCTAGGATTTACAGAGAAGCAGACGGTGTTACTAATCTACTGTATGGCATTACTATTTTCTATGACTGGATTTGTATTTTCGTTCTCCACTACTTGGGGAGCAATGTTATTACTGTTATTATTAATTTTTAGTATTGAAATTATTGTTGAATTTATTGGGTTAATTGGTGAGGATTACCGGCCAATCTTAAATTTACTTCAAAAAATACATCGAAAACGAAAATAAAAAAGACCAACAACTAATTATTAGTTGTTGGTCTTTTTTTAATTAGAACTGCTAGTTGTGCTAGAACTTTCGTCTGAATACGGTGCTGCACCAGGGAATGGTTGTTTAATTCCAAGTTCATCAGCAAATTCATTCGAAATACTTTGCACGGAGCTTTCATCAAGTTTGTAGTAATAAATACCGTCCATTGGATTGCTATCCCCTTTTAAGTTAAGGGATTTAATATCAATTTTATTTGTCATTCCATATTTTGCGATAGAAAGCATTTGATTGAAAGTTAAGTTGGTTTTCATGTTATCTCCAACAACTTCAATGATATCAGAATACTTGCTTACAGAAGAAATGGAGGTCGCTTCGCTTACAATAGATTTAATGATTAATTGTTGTCGTTTACCACGTTCGATATCGCTATCGATGTGTCTTGTACGAGCTAGTGCTAAAGCTTGCTCCGCGTTAAGGTGTTGAGGCCCTTTTTTTAGAGTGATTGCACCGGCGTTGTCTTTAGAGTCTTGCTCAGTGAAGTCCACTGGAACATCTACATCAATTCCGTCTAAAGCATCCACAATTTTTAAGAATGCATCAAAGTCAAAACGAACATAATAATCAATTGGAATCTTAAATTCTTCTTCTACGGTTTTCATTGTGAGTTCTGGACCACCATATGCATGAGCTGCATTAATTTTCGTGTATTTATCAATGTCTTTGGCGGAATCTTCAATATGAACATAGGAATCACGAGGGATACTAGTCATCTCTACGCGTGAATCTTTGACATTAAATGTTGCTAGGATTAGTGAATCGCTTCGAGGGTTACCATTTTCGGCCCGTGTAGAGCTGGTATCAACACCAATAATTAAAATAGAAAAACTATCTTTTATAGGTTCAATGTCATTCGTTCGAAGTGTAGAGGCTTTTCCGTTCCTTACATTATCATAAGAGTTATCTGCTGCGAGTTTTGTTTTACTAAAAAGATAAGTGCCGTATCCGACGCCTGCAAGTACTAAGCACATTACAGGAATTAGAATCCAGAATAAAATTTTTCTTCTGCGTTTGTATTTCTTGCTGCTTCTTCGGCTATCATCAGTGCCTTTACTCATATATTAATTCTCCTTATAGTCACTTTTCTAAGTTTTATTGTATCATTTGCTGCACTAAAGAATGTTACGCCCGATTTACGGTTTCTTTAATTTTTAAACTTTGATGTTATTATACAGAAATTACTCGAAAAAAAATACAAAAAAGATGATATCTTTCAAAAATGTAATATTTGTCCTATTTCAGTAGCATTCGATAATTACTGATTTCACAAATTCTACCAGAATGTAAATCTAGTTCTTGCCCAGTTGTCGTAAGCTCAAAACCAAGCTTTTTCAGTAGTTTGATTGAAGCCACATTATCTGGTAGAACTTTTGCTGTAAGCACTTTATAGGGAAGATAGGGCTTTACAGTGGTTAAAAATGTTGTCAAAATTTCAAACATAAAACCTTGGCGCCAATGACTTTTTGCTAGTTCATAGCCAATTTCGATTGTCTGGTTCGTTTTGTTAATATCATTAATCCCAAGCGAGCCAATCGCATTTAAAGAATCATCAGTTGTGAAAATGGTGTATCTGCAAGCATTTGGTTCATTTTCAATTGCTTGAATCATTTCTTCTGCTTGAAGAATAGTAGAGAATTTTTCAATGTTCATAAACTGAGCTACCTCATCATCAGACCAAATATCAAATAATGTAGTAGCATCTGCAATAGAGGTTTTTTTTAATGTAGTTCGTTTAGTAAGAATAGTATCTGGTAATTGGATAAATACGTTTGTGGACATACTAAGTGACATCCTTTTCTCTATATTTTTGTGGTCCTTCTTTATATTCCAGTTGCCCATTTGAAATCTCGGTGATCCAGTTGAAAAAATCTTGCAGTTCGTCGTTATCAACAAAAATATGAAGTACTACTTTTTCAGTGAACTCTTTTTTGTCAATTTGATATGCTTTTAGTTCAAGCGCATTTTCGACCTTGCCTAAAAGTGGGTAAGCAAATGAGCATTCAACAATAGTGGCTAGTTTGCATTCGACAATACCAATTGCTTGAATAGCCTCACTAACAGCACTACCATATGCGCGAACTAGGCCGCCTGCACCTAGTTTTGTTCCTCCAAAATAACGAGTAACTACAACGGCGACATTTTTTAAAGATTTCTTTTTTAAGATCTCTAGCATTGGAACGCCAGCTGTTCCACTAGGTTCTCCGTCATCATGCGCTTTTTGATATTGGTCATTTTCTCCTATAATATAAGCAGAACAATTATGGGTAGCATCACGATGCTCTTTTTTGATTTCTTGAATAAAGGTTTGTGCTTCAGTTTCTGTTGTAGCTCGCTTAATATGGCAGATAAAGCGGGACTTTTCAATAATTATTTCGTGTTTTCCATCGCTATGGATGGTTAAATAATGATCCAACATAAGGAACCTCCATAAGTTGATGCATTTAGTCTGCTTTTATTTTATCCGAAAGCAAAGCGATTGTATAGATATTTTTCTAAGTGCAGTGGATGAAGTGACGGCAAATTCGTGTTATAATAAAAACTACTATTACTTTAGACTGGTTTTCAATTACATTTTATAGGCATATAGGAGTAATTTTCTTGGGCTATGCAGTATAATCAAGGTATAGTTTGTGTTGAAAATAGGTAAGTTTGAGTAAATAGTACTTAAAAGAGAAATGTTTAATTGCCAATTTTATGGCAGGGATTATAAGGTTAAGCGGTTTTGCTACTTAAAAAGGATGATGTTTTCGATTGCAAAGAGGCTTGGTGAAATTAGATAAGTGAAGGAGGAGTAGTCATTATGGCACTCAAAATCATGATTGTAGATGATCATCAGTTGTTTCGCGAAGGTATCAAGCGAATTTTAGAGTTGGAAGATTCTTTTGAGGTCGTAGCGGAAGCTGAAAATGGTAAAAATATCGTAGCAAAAGTTCGCGAATATAAACCAGATATTGTTTTAATGGATATTAATATGCCAACTGTGAACGGACTAGATGCAACTGAAATGCTAGTACGTCAATTTCCTAGCATCAAAGTAATCGTCTTGACTATTCATGATACAGATGAATATGTAACAGAAGCACTTAGAGCTGGAGCAGTCGGCTATTTATTAAAAGAAATGGATGCTCATGAACTTGTAGAAGCTGTAAAAATTGTTGATAATGGAGGCGCGTATATTCATCCACGTGTAGCAATTAAATTAATTCGTGAATACCGCCATTTAGCAAGCACTAACACTTCTCAAGGTGTTTATGGCTACCAACAACCAGAAGTCAAAATGCCACTACACATCTTAACGCATAGAGAGTGCGAGGTATTGCAACTTCTTACCGATGGAAAAAGTAACCGCGGAATTGGGGAGACACTTTTCATTAGTGAAAAAACAGTAAAAAACCATGTAAGTAGTATTTTACAAAAAATGAAAGTGAATGATAGAACTCAAGCGGTGGTAACGGCAATCAAGCACGGCTGGGTATACATTCGCTAAAGAAATCTCAGGGGGACTATATGAACGAAAAAATAGCAGTGGTTACTGACAGCACAACTTATTTGCCAGACGAAGTGAAAGAGCAGCTACGAATCAATGTCGTGCCACTTTCTGTAATAATTGATGGGAAATCTTATCGTGAAGGTGAGGAACTGTCTGCAACCGATTTTTATCGAAAAGTAAAAGAAGCTGAGAATTTCCCAACTTCCTCTCA
This sequence comes from Listeria monocytogenes, assembly GCF_900187225.1. Lineage (GTDB taxonomy): Bacteria > Bacillota > Bacilli > Lactobacillales > Listeriaceae > Listeria > Listeria monocytogenes. The sequence continues at coordinate 2,509,281 of NZ_LT906436.1, read as the reverse complement.
ACCTGCCCCAGGAGAATTCATTCACTTGTTTGAAAACCTGAAAGAACAAGGTTTTGATACTGTAATTAGTATTCATCTATCAAGTGGTATTAGTGGAACGTTTCAGAATGCGGCTTCAGCTGGAGAACTGATTGAAGGGCTAAATGTAGTCGCTTATGATTCTGAGCTTTCTTGTATGGCGCAAGGAATGTTTGCAGTTAAAGCAGCTGAAATGGCTTTGGCAAACGAGCCATTGGACCAGATTATCCAAAAACTAGATAAAATAAAACAGGCACAAGATGCTTATTTTATGGTGGATGATTTAAATAATTTACAGCGTGGCGGCCGTTTGAATGGAGCACAAGCCCTTGTTGGTAGCTTGCTTCAAATTAAACCAATTCTTCATTTTAATGATAAACAAATTGTCCTGTTTGAAAAGGTTAGAACGCAAAAAAAGGCATTGAAACGAATTGAAGATATTCTTCAAAAAGCCGTTCAAAACAAAACGGCAGAAAAAGCTTATGTCATTCATGGTAATGATCTAGCAAAAGGTGAAGCATGGCTTGCACAATTAGAAGCGAAATTCCCAGAAGTAACATTTGAATTAAGTTATTTTGGTCCAGTCATTGGAACTCACTTGGGTGAAGGTGCGCTTGGATTAACTTGGTCAATAAAATAAAGAAATCTCCGGCTTTTAGCTGGAGATTTTTTCATGGAGACTAAATTTGTTTTTTCAGTAGTTTTGGATAGCAAAAATACTCGTTTTCGTCTAAAAGAAATACTTGTTTTGTTTATAAGTATGCGGTCGAAAACAAGTATTTCGTTTCTGCAATAAAAAAAGAAAAAGTGTATAACTAAGGGGAGGTGAATACAGATGGACATCTTCCCGGGAAGACTGTATCAAGAACGTGAAATAGAGAGTAATGAGGGATTAAGAGAAGTAGTAGCAATAGAATCAAACAAATGCTTTCGATGTGGAAATACGGATGCGCAGTTATTTGGCAAAATGTGCTGTGCATTATGTAAGAGAGAGGATTGTATTTATTGTAGAAATTGCATTGTTATGGGACGAGTAAATAGTTGCCAAAAATTATACTATCAACAAGCTATGTTATTACCAAAGACAAAGGAAATATTATTGAGATGGGAAGGAGTTTTGTCAGCGGGACAGCGAAAAGCATCAAACGCGGTAGTCATTAATTTAAAAGGAAAAATGGATATGTTGCTTTGGGCGGTTGCCGGATCTGGAAAAACGGAGATGATGTTTGAAGGAATGGACTGGGCTTTGCGACAAGGTTTTAGAATTTGTGTTGCTTCTCCGAGAGTGGATGTTTGTTTAGAACTTCTTCCTCGTTTAAAAGAAGCTTTCCCTAGCATGGATATTGTTTGTCTATATGGAGACTCAAAAGATAACTACCAAGGAGAGCAGTTCGTGATAGCGACGACCCATCAGCTTATTCGCTTTTATGAAACGTTTCAAGTTATTTTTATTGATGAAGTAGATGCATTTCCTTATGCAAAAGACCCTTTTTTAGAATATGCCGTTATGAAAGCCAGGACAAAAGAAGGTTCCACAATAATAATCACAGCAACACCAGAGAAAAAGTGGCAAGAAGAGTGTGTAAAAGGAAAACGTAATTTTGTGAAAATTCCTGGACGATATCACCGAAAGAAATTGCCTGTGCCAAGAACGTGCTGGATTGGTCCATGGAAAAAGAATTTAGCTAAAGGGAAAATATCTCCCAAGCTTATTCAGTGGATGAATGGTGTGGAGAAGAAAGATCAGCCGGCTTTAATTTTCTTTCCAGAAATTGATGCTATGAATAAATTTGCAAAGGCACTTGAAAATAAGGGTTATATCCGCCCAGTGACAGTCCATTCAGCCGATGAATTGCGCAAAGAGAAAGTGGAATGGCTACGAAAAGGGAAAATCAAACTGTTATTAACAACTACAATTTTAGAGAGAGGCGTTACTTTTACAGATGTGCAAGTAGCGGTGTTTGGAAGTGAGGGTCGTATTTTTACGGAAGCTGCTTTAGTTCAGATTTCAGGAAGAGCAGGTAGGAAAATATCCCATCCGACTGGAGACGTTTGTTTTTTTCATTACGGTAAAACAATAGAAATGAAGCAAGCTATCTCTCACATTCAAAAAATGAATCAACAAGGAGTGATAGAAGGGATGTTAGATGACTAATTGCTTACTTTGTTTTCAGCCGGTTAGGCAAAGTGCCAGTTGGGAAACAAGTTGGTTATTTGAACCTCTGCCAATTTGTTGTAATTTATGCTTAGCGGGGTTTGAAAAACTAACTGGCTTACTATGTAAAAATTGTAGTAAAGAATCCTTAGATGATGTCTGCGAGGACTGCCAAAGTAGAACACATTTTTTAGATAGTAATAAATCCATCTATCGTTACAATGATTTCGCCAAAGAATATATGAAGAAGTTTAAATTTCAAGGGGATTATGAAATAGGGGCTATTTTCAAAAAGGAATTAAGTACCTTTCTATCAGAAAAGAAAGAGAAGATTGTGCCAATTCCAGTAAGCGAGACGCGGAAATTAGAACGCGGGTTTAATCAAACAACCGCGATATTAAAACAATCTGGCATCCTATACGAAGAGCTTTTAGCCAAAAAGCATACAGAGAAGCAATCTAAAAAGACAAAGAGGGAACGATTAGCATCTGAACAAGCATTTTACTTTTCAGGAAAAGAAATTTTGAAGTCAACAGAAGTAATATTATTTGATGATATATACACCACAGGAAGCACACTTAACCTAGCAGCACAAATCTTAAAAGAAGCTGGAGTGCACAAGGTGAGCGCACTAACAATATTCAGATAGTTGATATTTATCTTCTAAAAGAGGTTTGCGGAAGCGGTATTAGTGGAATAAAATACTAAATAAAGATAAGTGAATGTAAGCTTCTTAGCTCTTTGTGCAAATGTTTGCAAAACACATCGTTTTCACGTAGACTAAGGGTAAGAAGAATACTCTTCTTTATCGTTATTTTGTTTTATTTCAAAGGAGGAATTGCTATGCTTAAGTACAACATTCGTGGAGAAAATATTGAAGTAACAGAACCGATTCGAGATTATGTTGAAAAGAAAATCGATAAATTAGAACGATATTTTACGGAGACTCCAGACGCTAACGTTCATGTTAATTTAAAAGTATATTCCGATAAAAATGCGAAAGTTGAAGTGACCATTCCGCTCCCAAATCTTGTGCTACGTGCAGAAGAAACAAGTGGAGATTTATATGCTAGCATCGATTTAATTGTAGATAAATTAGAAAGACAAATTCGCAAACATAAAACAAAAGTAAACCGCAAGTTCCGCGACAAAGGTGCAGAAAGAGATTATTTTGCTTATTCTGATGTTAACGGCAGCACACCACCAGAAGAAAATGAAGGAGATTTTGATCTTGAAATTGTAAGAACAAAACAATTTTCATTGAAACCGATGGATAGTGAAGAAGCTGTTTTACAAATGAACTTGTTAGGTCATAGTTTCTATGTATACACTGATGCAGAAACAAATGGTACTAATATCGTTTATTCTCGTAAAGACGGTAAGTATGGTTTGATTGAAACAAACTAATTTAAAATAATAATTTACAGATGGGGGCCAATCTAGGTCTCCATTTTTTTACTTTTAGATGAAGAATTTATGGCATTTTGATAATTTTATTGACTAAAAAGAGATAACCAGTTGTATATTTTAGTTAATAAGTGATAGAATTAGTTTGTATATTTAAGTGAAGATAATTCCTGAAAGTTATTATAGATGAAACCGCGCGATGACAGCGAAAACAGTAGAGGAGAATTTAAATGGCTGGACTATTGAAAAAGATTTTTGAATCAGGAAAAAAAGATGTTAAATATTTGGAGAGAAAAGCAGATGAGATTATTGCTTTAGCGGATGAAACTGCGGCTCTTTCGGATGATGCTCTACGTGAAAAAACAGTAGAGTTTAAAGAGCGTGTTCAAAAAGGTGAGACGCTGGATGACTTATTGGTAGAAGCATTTGCTGTTGCCAGAGAAGGTGCGAAACGTGCGCTAGGATTGTATCCATTTAAAGTTCAATTAATGGGTGGAATTGTTCTCCACGAAGGTAACATTGCAGAGATGAAAACTGGTGAAGGTAAAACGTTAACAGCGACACTACCAGTTTATTTAAATGCACTTTCTGGTGAAGGGGTGCATGTGGTTACTGTCAATGAATACTTAGCTCATCGTGATGCCGAAGAAATGGGAGTTTTATACAATTTCCTTGGACTTTCTGTAGGGCTTAACCTAAATGCTTTATCGAGTACAGAAAAACGAGAAGCTTATGCATGTGATATTACGTATAGCACAAATAATGAATTAGGATTTGACTATTTGCGTGATAACATGGTCGTTTACAAAGAAGAAATGGTACAACGTCCGCTAGCTTTTGCTGTTATCGATGAAGTCGATTCCATTTTGGTCGATGAAGCGAGAACACCATTAATTATTTCTGGAGAAGCGGAAAAATCGACTATTCTATATGTGCGTGCAAATACTTTTGTCCGTACTCTTACAGAAGAGGAAGATTATACAGTTGATATTAAAACAAAATCTGTTCAATTAACCGAAGACGGTATGACAAAAGGAGAAAACTACTTTGATGTAGAGAACCTTTTTGATTTGGAAAATACCGTAATTTTACATCATATTGCTCAAGCGTTAAAAGCTAACTATACAATGAGTCTAGATGTCGATTATGTTGTTCAAGATGATGAAGTATTAATCGTTGACCAATTTACTGGTCGTATTATGAAAGGTCGTCGTTTCAGTGAAGGCTTACACCAAGCGCTTGAAGCAAAAGAAGGCGTAACTATTCAAAACGAATCCAAAACAATGGCGACAATTACATTCCAAAACTATTTCCGTATGTATAAAAAACTTGCAGGGATGACGGGTACTGCAAAAACGGAAGAAGAAGAGTTCCGCGATATTTATAATATGCGCGTTATTGAAATTCCAACTAATAAAGTAATTATTCGTGATGACCGTCCTGATTTAATTTACACAACGATTGAAGCGAAATTTAATGCAGTAGTTGAAGATATCGCCGAGCGTCATGCAAAAGGACAACCCGTATTAGTCGGGACTGTTGCGATTGAAACATCCGAACTTATTTCTAGCAAATTAAAACGCAAAGGAATTAAGCATGATGTACTAAACGCGAAGCAACATGAACGCGAAGCTGATATCATTAAACATGCAGGTGAACGTGGTGCGGTAGTAATCGCAACCAACATGGCTGGTCGTGGTACGGATATCAAACTTGGTGAAGGTACGATTGAAGCTGGAGGTTTAGCAGTTATTGGTACAGAACGTCATGAATCACGTCGGATAGATAACCAGTTACGTGGTCGTTCTGGACGTCAAGGGGACCCTGGTGTGACTCAATTTTATCTTTCTATGGAAGATGAATTGATGCGTCGTTTCGGTTCGGACAATATGAAATCAATGATGGAACGCTTTGGTATGGCAGAAGATGCTATCCAAAGTAAAATGGTTAGTCGTGCAGTTGAATCCGCACAAAGACGTGTGGAAGGAAATAACTTTGATTCCCGGAAACAAGTTTTACAATATGATGATGTACTTCGCCAACAACGTGAAGTTATCTATAAACAGCGTTATGAAGTAATTAATGCAGAAAACAGTTTGCGTGAAATTATTGAACAAATGATTCAACGTACAGTCAACTTTATCGTTTCTAGTAATGCATCAAGTCATGAACCTGAAGAAGCTTGGAATTTACAAGGAATTATCGACTATGTGGATGCGAACTTACTTCCTGAAGGTACAATCACACTAGAAGATCTACAAAATAGAACAAGCGAAGATATTCAAAATCTAATTTTAGATAAAATCAAAGCGGCTTACGACGAAAAAGAAACACTACTACCTCCAGAAGAATTTAACGAATTCGAAAAAGTAGTATTGCTTCGTGTTGTTGATACTAAATGGGTTGATCATATTGATGCAATGGATCATTTACGTGACGGTATTCATTTACGTGCGTACGGTCAAATTGATCCGCTTCGTGAGTATCAATCAGAAGGCTTCGAAATGTTTGAAGCGATGGTATCTTCCATCGATGAAGACGTGGCGCGTTATATCATGAAAGCTGAAATTCGCCAAAACCTTGAACGCGAGCAAGTTGCCAAGGGAGAAGCAATTAATCCTGCTGAAGGTAAACCAGAAGCGAAACGCCAACCAATCCGCAAAGATCAACACATTGGACGTAATGATCCATGTCCTTGTGGTAGCGGTAAAAAATATAAAAATTGTCATGGTAAAGAAGCATAGATTAAAACAATTTAAAAAGCGCCTGCAAGACGGCGCTTTTTGCTATGAAAGTTTGTAAGTAAATTCAAAAAAGGTGGAATTAGAATGGAATTAGCAGAAATTCGTAATGAACTAGAGAAAACAGCACAGCAAATCAAAGACTTTAGGGGGTCTCTTTGACTTAGACAGCATGGAAGTTCGAATTGCTGAGTTAGAAGACCAAATGTTGGATCCGAATTTTTGGAACGACCAACAAGCAGCGCAAAAAGTAATCAATGAATCCAATGTATATAAAGAAACATACCAAGCGTTCCATGCGCTAGAAGAAGAACAAGAAAGCATGGAAATTAGTCTGGAACTGTTAAAAGAAGAAGCGGATGAAGATTTACAAGAAGAATTAGAAAAAGATATTAAAGCTTACATGGCGACTATTAGTGAATTTGAATTAAAACTGATGCTAAGTGATCCATATGACAAAAATAATGCTATTTTAGAACTTCATCCAGGTGCTGGTGGTACAGAATCACAAGACTGGGGTTCGATGTTACTTCGTATGTATCAACGTTGGTCTGAGAAAAAAGGCTTTAAAGTAGAGATGCTCGATTACCAAGCAGGGGACGAAGCTGGAATAAAAAGTGTTACGCTACTTATAAAAGGCCACAATGCTTACGGCTATTTAAAAGCGGAAAAAGGAGTACATCGTCTTGTACGTATTTCTCCATTTGATTCATCAGGTAGACGTCATACATCATTTGTTTCTGTAGATGTCATGCCAGAATTAGATGACGATATTGAAATCGAAGTTCGTACAGAAGATTTGAAAATTGATACGTACCGCGCAACTGGTGCCGGTGGACAGCATATCAATACAACCGACTCTGCAGTTCGGATGACGCATATTCCGTCCGGGATTGTCGTAACCTGTCAATCTGAACGTTCACAGCTTAAAAACCGTGAACAAGCAATGAAAATGTTAAAAACAAAGCTGTATCAAAAAGAACAAGAAGAAAAAGAACGCGAGCTAGCAGAAATTCGTGGAGAACAAAAAGAAATTGGTTGGGGAAGCCAAATTCGTTCCTATGTTTTCCACCCTTACTCCATGGTGAAAGATCATCGCACAAATTACGAAACCGGTAATATTCAAGCAGTAATGGATGGAGACTTAGACGACTTTATCAATGCATATTTGCGTTCTAGGATTGGATAAAAGAGATGACAAATAAAAGAAAGAAACAACCGCTATCCCCAGTTGCTTCTAAATTAATTGAGTATATTTATGTCATTATAGGTGCAGCTCTCATCGCACTTGCTTTTAATGTTTTACTACTCCCGAATCACGTTGCTTCTGGCGGAGTGAGTGGGATAAGTACGATTATTAACTATTTAACAGGTTGGAATCCAGCTTTTATTCAGTGGGCATTTAATATTCCTTTATTTCTAGCGGGATTATTCTTTTTAGGCTATCAATTCGGGTTGAAAACTTTTGTTGGAACAATGCTTTTGCCATTCTTTGTGTATTTAACGCAAGGATTGGAACCATGGACGCATGAACCTCTTGTGGCTGCTTTGTTTGGCGGCGTACTTGTGGGAATGGGACTTGGAATCGTTTTTCGAGGCAAAGCATCTACTGGTGGCACGGATGTCGCAGCACAAATTTTGCATAAATATTCCCATCTAACATTGGGGATTTGTGTGGCTTTGATTGATGGATTCGTTGTTATTTCGGCGATGTTTGTTTTTGATATTGAATCAGGACTGTACGCACTTGTCGGATTATTCGCTACAAGTAAAACAATTGATTTGGTACAAGTTGGTTTAAATCAATCCAAAACAGTCTTTATTATTTCTGAAAATCAAGAAGCAATCCGCCAAGCAATTCTGTTTAAAATTGACCGAGGCATTACTCGGCTCTCCGCAAAAGGTGGATATACAGAGGATGACAAGCAAATTTTATTATGTGTCATTGCGCAAAGCGAATTTTCAAGGTTAAAAGAAGTTATAAAAGAGATAGACCCAGAGGCTTTTGTGGTTGTAATGAGTGCAAGTGAAGTAATGGGTGAAGGTTTTACATCATAAAAAAGTACCATTTCCTAACTTTTTTAGTCAGGAAATGGTACTTTTTTAAGTTTTTAGGCCAGCTTTTTGACAATTTGATGACAAACGAGTTTAGCCTAGTTGCAGACCTCGAGCTATTTTAACTGGATTGGTCTATTCCGCTAGCTAGAACTGTAATGATTTTTAATGTACCTGTAATGTTATTTAGGGTAAAAACAAGTTACAATGTTAGCAGTAGAAAAGACCAATGTGGGTTCTTTTTTATTTTGTCTTAATAACTCTAAACCACAGACAAATATAAATTGGAAATCAACGTAATAATCGTATTTCCTATTACAATAATCGAGATATTGTCACACCCTGAAATATAATTGTAATGCAATTAACCTATAGATGAAAAACTGTCATGGTATAATTAAGCTTATGTTGTGAGTTTAAATTCGTACCTACAAACAACTCATCTTCATGGTTACCATGCATTACCTAAAATGTAACTCAGTAGAAAGGCATAGTAAGGTGATAAAATGATATTAATGGAAGATGTTTATAAGAAATACCCTAACGGCATAACAGCTGCCAATGGACTCAACATTAACATTGGCGAAGGGGAATTTGTTTATGTAGTAGGTCCGAGTGGTGCTGGTAAATCTACCTTCATCAAAATGATTTACAGAGAAGAACGAGCGACAAAAGGCAAAATCATCGTAGACAAATTTGATTTGATTAATATGAAAAATCGTGAAATCCCATATTTACGTCGTAATGTAGGCGTGGTATTCCAAGATTACAAATTACTTCAAAGCAAAACAGTTTATGAAAACATTGCTTATGCGATGGAAGTGGTTGAGACAGAACCATCCGTAATTAAAGAACGTGTTATGGAAGTGCTAGATTTAGTCAACCTTAAGCATAAAGTAAGAATGTTGCCGGATGAACTTTCCGGTGGTGAGCAACAGCGGATATCCATTGCCCGCTCCATTGCAAATATGCCTAAAGTATTAATAGCAGATGAACCGACCGGTAACCTAGATCCTGATACTTCATGGGAAATCATGAATATCCTTGAAGAAATAAGCAATCGCGGAACAACCATCGTGATGGCAACCCACAACAAAGAAATTGTTAACACATTGAAACACCGGGTAATCGCTATCGAGAATGGAAGAATTGTTCGAGATGAGCAGCAAGGAGAATATGGCTATGAAATTTAGGACTGTAGGAAGACATATAAGAGAAAGTTTTAAGAGCCTTTACCGGAATGGTTGGATGACCTTTGCAGCAGCGAGTGCAGTAACAGTAACACTTATCTTAGTCAGCGTGTTTTTTGCAATATTGATCAACATGAACAAGCTTGCAACAGATGTAGAAAACAATGTACAAATTAACGTACATATTTCTCTAAGCGCAGACAAGAAACAGCAGCAAGAACTTGAGAAAAACATTGAGAAGATTGATGGAGTTGATAGTGTCAGCTTTTCTTCTAAGGATGACGAATTGAAGAAATTAGTTGGTGCGTACGGCAAAAACTTCGAATTGTTTAAACAAGATAATCCACTATACGATGTGTTTGTTGTAGAGGCTAAAGAGCCCACACAAACGAAGACTATTGCTAAAAAAGTAGAAAAATTACAGTACGTAGATAATGTAGAATATGGTGAGAAAACAGTCGATAAATTGTTTGATACCTTGAAATGGGGACGATATGCTGGTATTATACTAAGCATTGGGTTATTACTAACAGCGATGTTCTTAATATCAAACACAATCAAGATTGCAATTTTCTCCCGTCGAAGAGAAATAGAAATAATGAAATTAGTAGGAGCGACCAACTGGTTCATACGCTGGCCTTTCGTTTTAGAAGGTGCTTGGCTAGGATTAATTGGCTCGATTTTACCAGTGGTGTTAACATTTATAGGCTATGTTAATATTTACAACTTGGTGAATCCGAAGTTAGTGACAAGCTCGCTATCACTTCTTCCTCCAACACCATTCGCTTATCAAATTAGTGGCTTGATTATTGCAATCGGCGTACTAATCGGGATTTGGGGAAGCGTAATATCTATCCGCAGATTCTTGAAAGTCTAACTCAGAAAATTACTTGAATCGAAATAAAAATAATTTAAAAGAAAAAGCTAGGGAGCTTTTTAGGAGGTAAACTTTTTGAAAAAGAATACGTTTATTGCGATCTCACTCGCAGCAGTTATCAGTTTGACGCCAGCTTTTACGACTAATGTTTTCGCGGACGTGAATACAGACATTCAAAACCAAGATAAAAAAATTAACGACATCAAGTCTAAAAAAACAGATTTACAATCAGATCTTTCTGGTTTAGTAGCAGACCTTGAGAAAGCTCAAGAAAAAGCTAAATCTCTACAAGGAGAATTTGATAAAACAGGCAAAGAACTAAAAAAACTTAATGAAGATATTAAAAGTATCAATGAACGTATTAAAGAACGCGAAACTGTTTTAAAAGAACGTGCTCGTGCGATGCAAAAAACTTCTAATTCTAATGCTTATCTTGAAGTTATCTTAGATGCAGAAAATCTTTCTGACTTAGTTGGACGTGTTTCTGCAGTTAACCAATTAGTTGATTCTGATAAATCTATTTTAGAAGATCAACAAAATGATGAAAAAGCTTTAAAAACAAAACAAACTGCTGTTAAGAAAAAACAAGAAGATCAAGCAACAGCAATTCATGAATATGAAGCACAACAAAATAAAATCGAAGCACAAAAAGCTGAAAAAGAAGCAATCGTTGCTCAACTAGCTTCTGATCAAGCAAGTGCTGAAAATGCAAAAGCTGGTCTTGTAAGTGAACGTGATAAAGCAGCTAAAGAAGCTACAGCACGTGCGACAGCATTACGTGAAGCAACATCTTCAAACGTTGGACAAGAATCAAGTAGTTCGGATACTTCTACACCAAGCAAAAAATCTAATACAACAAAAAATGTTGCGTCAAATGACAACAATTCAGCACCAAGCGCAGCAACACCATCTAGTGGCGGATACTCAGCAATGATTTCTGCAGCTAACGCACAACTAGGAAAACCTTATAGCCTTGGAGCAACTGGACCAAGCGCATTTGACTGTTCTGGATTTACTTCTTATGCATTCCGTGCAGCGGGTGTTTCTCTTCCAAGAACATCTGGTGGACAATATGCAGCAGCATCTAAAATCAGCGCTAGCCAAGCAAAACCAGGTGACTTAGTATTCTTTAACTATGGCAGCGGAATTGCTCACGTAGGAATTTATGTGGGTGGCGGTCAAATGATCAATGCTCAAAACAATGGCGTTAAATATGACAACATCACTAGCGGTTACTGGGCTAAATATCTTGTAGGATATGGCCGCGTAGCTAACTTCTAATTATTATTGAAAAGTTAAAAAGCACCTTTGTCGTTTTAAACAAAGGTGCTTTTTTATATGGTATGGTAAAGGGAATTATGAAGTTCCTAGTCAAATAGAGAATAGAAAAGGAGCTTAAAATGTTAAAAAAATATGGGGTAGCAACGGCACTTAGCCTTTTGATTATTTCTGCGCCGCTGACTGGTGCACACGCGGATACCATCAATGATATGCAAAAGCGTCAAAATGAAATTGAACAAAAAAAATCAGAAATAGATAAGAATATAGACTCGAAAAACTCAGAATTAAATCATTTAGAAAGTGCTGAAAAAGACGCTGCTAAAGAATTAGAATCGCTTATGAAAAGTCTTGATGATACTAACAAGAAATTAAAAGAGCAGGAAGATAAAGTGAGCTCTGAAAACGAGAAACTAAAGAAATTGCAAAAAGAAATGGAAAAACTGCGCAATGACATTCGAGATCGTCAAAAAGTACTTGATAATCGAGCGCGTGCTATCCAAACAACTGGAACAGCCACTTCTTATTTAGATATGATTTTTGAAGCAGATGATTTTAAAGAACTTGTTGACCGCGTGACAGTTGTATCAGCAATTGTAAAAGCGGACCAAAATATTATGCAAGACCAAAAAGATGATCAAGATAAGCTAAAAGTAGCAGAATCTACTTCTGAGAAAAAACTAGAGAATCTAAAAGTACTTGCAGTGGAATTAGAAGTTTCGAAAAACAATATGGAAAGTCAAAAACAAGAAAAAAATGATTTAGTTATGGCTTTAGCAAACAAAAAAGACTTAACTAAGAGCGAACAAACTCTTTTAGCTAGTGAACAAGGTGCGCTTACTGATGAAGAAAAACGACTTGCTTCTAATATTGCTGGTGAAAAAGCAAAACAAGAAGCTGCAATTAAAGCTGCCGAAGAAAAACGAATGCAAGAAGCTGCGGCAGCATCAAGCGCTAAGAGTGCCGCTGTTGTCAAACAACCAAGTTCGTCATCAAATGAAGCTACAGAAACAGTAAGTTCCGGTGGAGGCCAATTTATTAAACCAGCTTCTGGTATTTTAACTTCTGGATTTAGTGAACGAACAAATCCCGTGACTGGCAAATACGAATCCCATAAAGGTCAAGATATTGCTGGTGGTGGTACAGTTACTGTTTCAGCTGCAGCATCCGGAACAGTTGTATTTTCTGGGTTTGGTGCATCAGGTAGTGGATTTGGGGGTTATGGCTATGTAGTAAAAATTGACCATGGCAACGGGTTCCAGACACTATATGGACATATGCGTGCAGGCAGTTTGAAAGTAGTTACCGGTCAACAAGTTTCCCAAGGCCAACCAATTGGTATTATGGGATCAACAGGTCAATCGACAGGACAACATCTACATTTTGAAATACATAAAAACGGTATTCCAGTCGATCCAGCACCATATATTTAATTCAGAAACCATTGATGATAAATCAATGGTTTTTTCTTGCATAGAAACGAACTGGAATAGGCTAAATGCGGATTTTATGATATGATACTACTATCAGTTTGTGTAAGAAAAGGGGGAACACAATGGGACTGTTGGCTTATCTATTAGTGATTTTGCTAATTTTAAATGTATTCTTTGCGGCAGTGACGGTCTTCTTAGAAAGACGCGATACATCCGCCACTTGGGCTTGGTTGCTAGTCTTAACTTTTGTTCCGATATTTGGTTTCATTATCTATTTGATTTTTGGGAGAAAACTATCAGGCAAAAAGATTTTTGATTGGAAGGGACAAGAAAAAATTGGGATACAGGAATCTACTGCCAATCAAATAGAAATGATACGGCAAAAAGAATTTCCATTTAGCGATCCGAATGTAAAAAACATCGTGATTTAATTTATTTATTGCTCGTGAACGATGGTGCTATTTTAACGCAAGATAATGAAGTGGAACTTTTTGTGGACGGACATGAGAAATTCGATGCGCTAATTGCTGATATTGAAAAAGCGAAAGATCATATACATCTCATCTATTATATTTTTCATTCCGATGAACTAGGCAATCGCTTAATGCGCGTGCTCGAAAGAAAAGCAGCAGAAGGTTTAAATGTGAAAATTATTTATGATGCAATGGGATCAAGGACAACGAAAAAATCATTTTTCCGCACCTTCCAAAAAAATGGCGGTTTAGTCAGACCATTTTTTCCATCTAAATTACCATTGATTAATTTCCGTCTCAACTACCGAAATCATAGAAAATTAGCTATAATTGATGGAGACGTAGGTTATATTGGTGGTTTTAATATTGGTGATGAATATCTTGGGGCATCGAAGAAATTTGGTTACTGGCGTGATACACATTTGCGTGTACATGGAAAAGCTGTTTATGCGATGCAAACTCGTTTTATTATGGATTGGAATTCTGCATCGTCCACACATAAAATTGATTACAAAGCGCGATACTTCCCGACTTTTCATGGGAAAGGTCATACAAGTATGCAAATTGTTTCGAGTGGCCCTGATTCCGAATGGCAACAAATCAAAAATGGTTACATCAAAATGATCAATGCCGCCAAAAAAACAATTTATTTACAATCACCTTATTTTATTCCAGATGCAAGTTTACTTGAAGCAATCAAAATCGCAGCACTTTCTGGGGTAGATGTCCGTGTTATGATTCCTAATAAGCCAGACCATGCTTTTGTTTACCGCGCAACAACTAATTATGCCGGTGAGTTAATGGAAACAGGTGCGAAAATCTTTATTTACGATAATGGCTTTATTCACGCAAAAACCCTCGTTGTAGATGGTGAAATTGCTTCAGTTGGAACCGCAAATATGGATTTCCGTAGTTTCCGACTTAATTTTGAAGTAAATGCTTTTATTTATGAAAAACAAATGGTGCAAAAACTAGAAGATGCCTTTTTGGAAGATATTTTAAAATCGTATCAACTAACACCTGAATTATATGCAAAACGATCTTTATGGATTAAATTTAAAGAAGCGGTAAGCCGACTTTTATCGCCTATATTATAGAAGTATTAGGGAAAGCTGGTGTAGAAAATGGATGTTTTTGTTGAAATACTAAATGGAATAGGGAGACTACTTCTACAACCAGCATTGTATGTAGGAATTCTTTTAGCGATATTGGCTGGTTTTAACCGTGTGAAGTGGGAACGAAAATCATTTAGTATCAGTATTTATTCACCTTGGTTAGAATTGAAAAATTTCTTTGGTGTGAGTTTGTTATTTGGATTAGCTATTTCTGTCATTACTTCTCTCATTGGATTTGGTGTGATGATAGAGTGGGTTGCTATTTTCAATGTGGTAGCTTGTTTCTTGCTAATTGTAGGAATGTTCCGTTTGAGTTCAACGGCATTTACTATCGGGATTACGAGTTTGATTTTTTATTTCTGCTATTATTTTGATGTGAGTTTAGCGCCGTTTACGAATGAGGTATTCACATATGACTCGGTTTTTATTGATAACTTTATGATTTCCATGACATTTCTGCTCGCAGTATTGTTATTTGTAGAAGCTTTCTTAATCCAGTATACAAGCGCAAAAAATCCCTCTCCATCTCTTCGGAAAAGTAAGCGCGGTAAATTAATCGGTTCCTTTCAATTAAGAAAATTATGGTTTGTACCGATTGTTATGTTTGTACCAGGAGATGTGTTTACGAAAATTTTTGAGTGGTGGCCAGTCTTTGCTATTGGTTCGCAGTCGTATTCATTAATCATTTTACCGTTATTCATCGGCTTTCAACAACAAGTACAGACACAACTTCCGGAAGAAGCAAGCCGTAAAATTGCTATTGAAGTAACAACATTAGCAACGATTATTGCTGTAGCTGGTTTATTAGGAATTGTGATGCCAGTACTGACATTGTTCGCTTTCATGTTCGCTGTAATTGGCCGATTTTGGATTTCTTATCGCCACTATCGTTCCGAACAATTAGCACCGAAGAAATTTGGTCCTCAGCCAGATGGGCTTGTAGTTTTGGGTGCTCGTGCGGCCACTCCGTCTGCGCGACTAAACTTGAAAGCTGGTGAAAAAATTACAGAAGTAAACAGTCAACCAGTGCGTACTCGCGAGGAACTATACGAAGCGCTAAACTTAAACCGAGCATTTTGCAAGCTGAAAGTAATTGATAACGCTGGTGAACCACGCTTTGAACAAACAGCACTTTATGAGAATGAATCATTTGAACTTGGTTTGTTATTAATAGAACCAAGATAATTTAGGACACCAGTGTTGTTTGAAAGCAGCATTGGTGTTTTAAGTTTTTGTAAAGATAAGATTAATATAAATGCATTTCTACCCGAAAAAGGTTAATTCATGCTATATTTTAGATAAAAGGGTTACATAAAGAAGGGATGGGAAGTACGTTGGTAAAAATTCTTGTAGTTGATGATGAAGCTTCTATTGTTACCTTGCTACAATTTAATATTGAAAAAGCAGGATTTGAAGTGGTGACAGCTGAAGATGGTAGAACTGGGTATGAGCTCGCTTTGTCCGAAAAGCCAGATTTAATTGTGCTTGATTTAATGCTTCCTGAGATGGACGGAATCGAAGTAACAAAAAAACTTCGTCAAGATAAAGTAAATGTACCAATTTTAATGTTAACAGCAAAAGATGAAGAGTTAGATAAAATTATTGGACTTGAACTTGGAGCAGATGATTATATGACTAAGCCTTTTAGTCCAAGAGAAGTAGTGGCGAGAATTAAAGCTATCCTGCGTCGAACAGAAGGAAAAGCAGAAATAATAGAAGAATTAACCGAAGATGTGGAAGCCGCTATATTAATTGGTGATTTGAAAATTTTGCCAGATAGTTACGAAGTGTATTTACAAGATGATTTACTTGACCTAACACCGAAAGAATTTGAGTTGTTATTATTCCTGGCGAATCATCGTGGCAAAGTTTTCTCTAGAGACCAATTGCTCGATACTGTCTGGAACTATGATTACGTTGGCGAAACCCGAATTGTAGACGTTCATGTTAGCCATTTGCGCGATAAAATCGAACTAGATACGAAACAACCTAAATATATCAAAACAATTCGTGGCTTCGGTTATAAAATGGAGAACGTAAAATAATGAAGAAATTATGGCTGAAAATCGGGTTATCCTTTTTTATCTTATTTTTCGTTGTGATGGTTATTGTTGGGATTTTTTCCGGGGAACTAATGAAATCAACGTACTTAAATATGAAAGAAAATCAATTAGAAGATGACGCAAAAATTCTGCTTCAAACAACTAATATGGAGAATTTAGATTTAGATAAAGATGCCGCAACTATCCAAAAAAGTCTTGATCCACTCGGCGAGGACATTGATGCACGCATTACGGTGATTGATAGCAAAGGCGACGTGGTAGCTGATACAAAAAAAGACCCGGAAAAACTTGATAACCATATGAATCGGCCCGAAGTAACAGATATTCTGAAAAAAGGGGAAAGCGTTGGTATTTCAATCCGTGAAAGTGATTCACTTGGTTATAGTATGCTTTATGTCGCAGTTCCTGTTAAACATCAAAGCAAAACAGATGGTGTACTGAGAATTTCTATTTCACTTGAATCTGTTGACGCGGCTGTCGCTAAACTCTGGGGTAACTTAGCACTTATTTTCGGTATTGCGCTTGTTATTATCGCGGCAATTAGTGTATTCATAGCTAGGAAAATCACTAGACCGGTTCGCGAAATTATCGAAGTTTCTACAGATTTGGCCAATCATAAATATGACAGTCGTATTCATGGGAAAATAAGCGGAGAACTTCAAGATCTTTCCATTAGTGTAAACACATTGGCAGAAAGTTTGGAAACACAAATGTTTGAAATCAAGCAGAATGAACAACGACTTAATGCTATTGTCCAAAACTTAGTAAGTGGCGTAATGCTGATTAATGTCGATAAACAAGTCATCATGACCAACCGCACCATGTATCAAATTTTAGGAGAGACAGAAATCACCGGCAAACCATTTTATGAAGTAATTAAAAGTTTTGCACTGAGCCAGTTAATAGAAGCCACTTTTGAAACAAAAACCATTCAACAAAAAGAAATTATTCTTTATTTCCCACGCGAAATGATTTTAGATGCAAGTGTTTCACCAATTTTAGGGGAGAATGGGGAAATTACTGGGATTATTTTATTACTGCATGATATCACTCAAATTCGCCATTTGGAAAATGTCCGTTCTGAATTTGTCACTAATGTATCACACGAATTAAAAACCCCCGTGACAGCTCTTAAAGGCTTCGCGGAAACATTGCTCGACGGCGCAATGTACGACGAAATGCTACTAAAAAAATTCCTAACGATTATTAAAGAAGAAAGCGACCGATTGCACCGTTTAATTATGGATATTCTTGCACTTTCCAGAATTGAACAAAATCCGGTCCCGGAAAACGTTGAATTGGTAGAGGTGGACGACGTAATCGAACAATCTGCTCGTACTATTTTTGAAATGGCGACCGAAAAAAATATTCAAGTTATTATTCCGGAAAAAACAATCCCATCCGTTACTATTGAAACAGATCGGGACAAATTGCAACAGATTTTAATTAACTTGCTTTCTAATGCAATCAACTACACCCCAGTGGACGGAAAAGTAGAAGTGAAATTAATTGAACAAGAGGCAGAAGTTATAATAGAAGTAACAGACAACGGAATAGGTATTCCGGCTAAAGATATTGACCGCGTGTTTGAACGTTTCTACCGAGTGGATAAAGCACGTAGCAGACACTCAGGCGGCACCGGCCTCGGACTTTCCATCGTCAAACATCTCGTCGAAAATTGCGGCGGACGAATCGAAGTAGAAAGCCAAGAAGAAGTTGGCTCGACATTCCGTGTTACTTTACCAAAAAAAGCCTAATAAATATCCTGTTTGAAAGAATGTAATCTTTCGGACAGGATATTTTTATTTTATTTACGAAAGAAACAAAATTGGTGTAATAATTTACTAGTTTGCCTTCTGTTTGAAAGATATTCATAAAAAAGTTTACATTTTCGACAAAAAATGCGGTTATTTACAATTACTTAACATTAGCTACACACCACCTTAAATCTCAGACGTTATAGTAATACTTGTAAGGAATAACAATTAAAAAAACAAGGTGGGAATAAGATAATGAAAAAGAAGTATTTGGGAATAGTAGCAATGTTAGCAGCAGTAATGCTTGTCTTCGCAGCATGTGGAAGTGACAGCAGTTCATCAGATAAAGCAAACGGATCAACAAAAGGGGATAAAGAAGTTTCTGGCTCATTAACAGCAGTCGGTTCCACTGCACTTCAACCACTCGTTGAAGCAGCTTCCAAAGAATTTACAAACACTAACCCTAAAGCACAAATCAATGTGCAAGGCGGCGGTTCTGGAACTGGTTTAACACAAGTACAACAAGGCGCAGTAGAAATTGGTAACTCGGACGTATTCGCTGAAGAAAAAGACGGCGTAGATGCTTCGAAACTAGTTGATCACCGTGTAGCGGTTGTCGGAATGGCACCAGTAGTAAACAAAGATGTAGGCGTTAAAAACATCACTAAACAACAATTAATCGATATCTTCACTGGCAAAACAACAAACTGGAAAGACGTTGGCGGTAAAGACGAAAAAATTACAATCATTAACCGTGCAGAAGGAAGCGGAACACGTGCTACTTTCGAAAAATGGGGACTTGATGGTAAAACACCAGTTAAAGCACAAGAACAAGATTCATCTGGTACAGTTCGTAAAATCGTAAGCGAAACTCCAGGGGCAATCAGTTACCTAGCATTCTCTTACATTGATGCTTCCGTAGTTGGACTTTCATTAGATGGTGTTGAGCCAACTGAAGATAAAGTAGCAACAAACGACTGGAAAATCTGGTCTTATGAACATATGTATACTAATGGCGAACCAAAAGGTCTAACAAAAACTTTCTTAAAATACATGACTTCTGATGAAGTGCAAAACAATATCGTACCACAACTTGGTTACCAATCAATCAAATCCATGAAAGTGGAACGCGATGCATCTGGTAAACTAACTGACGTAAAATAAAAAGAATGAAATGGGCGTCTATCCTAGTAGTATCGGGATAGACGTATACCCATGTTAGGAGTAAACATGGGAGGAGAAAGGAGCTTACGTGACTTGGAAGCGATAAAAGAAAAGAAGCTTACACAAACTTCTAAAAAGGCGCATCTAGAAACTAGAGGCAAAATTATTACATTCATCTGTATTTCTATTATGGTTATTGCCGCAGCGTCTATTTTATTTTTTGTTATATCGAAAGGTTTAGCAACATTTACTGTCAATAAAGTGTCTTTTGTTGATTTTATAACTGGGACAGACTGGAATCCTTCGCAAAAAGATGCAAGTGGTAATCCATTAGTTGGCGCTTTACCAATGATTATTGGTTCCTTTGCAGTAACGCTTTTTGCCGCTTGTATTGCAGGACCACTAGCAATCGGTGCAGCCATTTTTATGGTGGAAATATCACCTAAGTTTGGTAAGAAGATTTTGCAACCAGTTATGGAACTTTTAGTTGGTATTCCATCTGTTGTTTATGGATTCATTGGACTAAGCGTTGTTGTTCCGTTTATTCGAGATCATATTTCGGGAAGTGGCTTTGGTATTGCAGCTGCGACAGTTGTTTTGACGGTCATGATTTTACCGACGGTTACTTCACTTAGCGTAGATGCGATTAAATCTGTGCCACGTCATTACCGCGAAGCTTCTTTGGCGCTTGGAGCAACACGTTTCCAAACGATTTGGAAAGTAGTACTTCGTAGTTCACGTTCAGGGATTTTGACAGCGATTGTGTTTGGGATGGCACGTGCATTCGGTGAAGCTCTTGCTGTACAAATGGTTATCGGGAACTCTGCTGTTATTCCAACATCATTATTTGAGCCAGCTTCCACATTAACTAGTATTTTAACAATGGGTATGGGAAATACAGTTATGGGTACGCTTGATAATAATATCCTTTGGTCACTTGCAATGGTGCTACTAGCAATGTCACTATTCTTCATCATTGTGATCCGCTTCATCGGACGTAGGAGGAAAGTCAAATGAATGTAAAAACAAAAGATAAAATCGCAACAGGCGTTTTCTATGCTATTGCTGTATTAATTGTTATTATCTTAGCTGGTTTATTAGGCTATATTTTAGTAAAAGGTGTTCCGCAACTTAGCTGGAAGTTTTTGACGACCCCACCACAGTCGTTCCAAGCTGGCGGCGGAATCGGTCCGGAAATTTGGAATTCATTTTATATGCTCGTTATCACGATGATAATTTCTGTTCCTATCTCGCTCGGTGCGGGAATCTATATGGCAGAATACGCGCGTAAAAATTGGATTACAGATTTAATTCGCACAACGATTGAAGTGCTTTCCTCACTTCCGTCTATTGTCGTAGGGCTATTCGGTTTCCTTGTTTTTGTTATTCAAATGGGGTGGAGCTTCTCCGTTATTTCTGGGGCGCTTACACTAACGATTTTCAATTTACCACTATTAATTCGTGTTGTGGAGGAGGCGCTAAATGCTATTCCAAACACGCAGCGTGAGGCAGGACTTGCTCTCGGTTTATCCAGATGGGAAACCATAACTCGAGTACTTGTTCCAGCCGCGCTTCCTGCCATTATTACCGGCGTTATTTTAGCAGCAGGACGGGTATTTGGTGAAGCAGCGGCGCTTATTTTCACAGCAGGTCAAAGCACACCTATTCTTGATTTCACTGACTGGAACCCGGTCAATCCAGCTTCACCGTTAAATATTTTCCGCCCAGCAGAAACTTTAGCTGTTCATATTTGGAAAATTAATGGTGAGGGAATTATGCCAGATGCCCAAGCTGTTTCTGACGGAGCTTCTGCGGTATTAATTCTTTCCGTATTACTTTTCAATGTCCTAGCTCGTTTGCTTGGAAAGTTTGTTTATAAACGCATGACCTCGTCGTAAAAAGCCAGGAAAAGGAGATTTTAAATGATGTTAACGAAGAAACCTGAAATTAATACAATTTTACAAGCAACACCAGATCCTCATTCACTTCCTGCTGCAATGGCGACAGAGGATTTGCACGTATACTATGGGGACAATCATGCAATTAAAGGCGTCGATTTAACGTTCCCCGAAAATAAAGTGACAGCTTTAATCGGACCATCTGGTTGCGGTAAATCCACTTATTTAAGAGCATTAAACCGGATGAACGATGAAATTGATGGTTGCCGTATGGAAGGTCAAATTTTATACGATGGCATTAATATTAATCGTAAAGAAGTTGATCTATACAATGTTCGTAAAGAAATAGGCATGGTATTCCAAAAACCAAATCCATTTACAAAATCTATCTATGAAAATGTTGCTTTTGGACTCAAACGTCATGGCATGAAGAATAAAAAAGAAATTATGGAGCGTGTGGAGAAAAGTTTGCGCCGAGCAGCTCTTTGGGACGAAGTAAAAGACGATTTAGGAAAAAGCGCACTATCCCTTTCTGGTGGACAGCAACAACGACTTTGTATCGCTAGAGCTGTCGCAATGCAGCCAAAAGTATTGTTACTCGATGAACCGGCATCTGCACTTGATCCAATTTCGACAAGCAAAATTGAAGATTTAATTAATGAGTTGAAAAATAAATATACTATTATTATCGTGACGCATAATATGCAACAAGCGGCTCGTGTATCCGACTACACTTCTTTCTTCTATCTAGGAGAAGTCGTGGAATTCTCAGGAACATCCGAACTTTTCACGAATCCGCAACAAAAACAAACCGAAGACTATATTTCTGGTAACTTTGGCTAGAAAGGAGCTTTCTTATGACAACCGAAACTGCTGAAAAAGTAGAGTATATCATTGAAACAAAAGATGTAGATTTATTTTATGGTTCCAAACAAGCACTACAAAAAATCGCTTTAAATATTAAGAAGAATCAAGTGACCGCCTTAATTGGTCCATCGGGGTGTGGGAAATCTACTTTCCTGCGAACGCTTAACCGAATGAACGATTTAATTCCCAATGTGAAAACGACCGGAGAAATCCATATTGGCGGCGAAAATGTGCAAGATCCTAAAATTGACATGGTTAACTTACGAAAAAAAGTGGGTATGGTTTTCCAACAAGCGAACCCGTTCCCGTTTTCGATTTATGATAATGTTGCTTATGGTCCGCGGATGCATGGTATAAAAGACAAAAAAGTACTTGATGAGATTGTAGAAAGAAGTTTGCGTCAAGCGGCTCTTTGGGAAGAAGTGCATGATAGGCTGGATCGTTCGGCGATTGGGATGTCAGGTGGACAACAGCAGCGACTTTGCATCGCACGAGTTCTAGCTGTTAAGCCGGATGTTATCTTGATGGATGAGCCAACTTCGGCACTAGACCCAATTTCGACAGCAAAAGTAGAAGATTTAATTTTAGAATTAAAGAAAGACTATACGATTGTCATTGTGACGCATAATATGCAACAAGCATCCCGGATTTCCGATGAAACTGCCTTTTTCTTAAACGGTCGCATCGTGGAGTTCGCGGATACGACGAGTATTTTTACCAACCCAGCAGAAAAGGAAACAGAAGATTATATTTCAGGAAGATTTGGATAAAGGAGTGTTATTATGGTAGTCAGAAAAATTTTTACGGAACAGTTAAACGACTTGCACCAACATCTAATGGAAATGGGAATGCTTGCAAATGAAGCTATTTTTAAAGCAGTCAAGTCACTTGTACACCGCGATACCGAGCTTGCTAAACAAGTAGTCGCAGAAGATAAAGCAATCAATAACATGGAGCTTTCACTGGAACAACGCTCTTTTGAGCTGATCGCTTTGCAACAGCCAGTTGGTATGGATTTGCGAAAAATCGTCACGGTACTAAAAACAAGTTCGGATTTAGAACGCATTGGTGACCACGCAGTAAGTATTGCTAAAACAGCTATTTTAATTGGCGAAAGTAAAGTTTTAAAGCCAATTCCTGAAATACCAGAAATGGGAGAAATTGTAAAATCAATGTTGCAAGATGTATTAAAAGCTTACCTTGCAGAAGATGAAGGTGCAGCTCGCGAAATTGCTGAGCGAGATAATGAAGTCGATAAGCTTCATAAAATCGTTTATCAAAAATGTATTCATTTCATGCAAGAAGAGCCAGAGCATATAGAAGATGTTTCCCAACTACTCTTAGTTTCCCAGTATATCGAACGTATTGGTGACTATGTAACAAATGTGTGCGAATGGATTGTTTACTTGAAGAGTGGCGAAATTGAAGATTTGAACAGATAAAAAAAAGCCCGATTTTCCTTTCCACAGGTTAATCGGGCTCTTTTTGGTGTGTTAGGCGGTTTAAATAACTTCTCAATATTTAAAACCCTTTTATTCCCCAGCTCTCCTTTCTTAATGATAAAAAAATTATATCATTGAAACAGAGAAAATCTTGTTTTTGCTCATATTTAATCATTTTTTAGTAGAGATGTTGTTAAACTTGCGGAATCATTCCTATTTAAGTATCATATGAGTATATGAACATATATGGAAAATGGAGTGATATTCAATGGAAAACGCAAAACAACCTTTAGATGAAGAAACGCTATTTAGTGTCACGCAGATTTTTAAGGCGCTTTCTGATCCAACACGTGTGCAAATTTTAAATTTGCTTCAGGACCGCGAGTACTCTGTGAATGAAATTGCGCGAACACTTGCGTTTAACCAGACAACAGTTTCGCATCAGTTGCGATTTTTAAAAAATTTAAGGCTTGTGAAATCGAGACGTGAAGGAACGACGATTTATTATATGCAAGATGATAATCACGTATTAGAATTACTTACGCAAGCAATTCGACACGTGCACCATCATTAAGTGGGACGCTCAGAAAACCTTTTTAGGAATGATGGGTGTTTTTTATCCCAATTAAACAGAGATTATGGTAAAGTAAGTAACAAATAAAAGCTTGGAGGAAGTATTTTGAAGAAATTATCACCAATGCAGAAATTTATTGTTATTACTGGAATTATTGTAATGACTATTATTGCGATTTTAGCAGTAATATGGAATAACAATCTTACGGTAGTCATCGGATTATCTATCGTGCAATTTATTATGATTCAGCTCGTTTGTTATGTCGGGATTTATTCACATATGAAAATAGGGACAGCTCGCGGGACAAAGCTGTTTAGCTGGGGAATACTGACGACACTTTTATTTTCAGCAATTATTTTTATCTTTGCTACCGATAACTTCAGAACTTACTCAGCTGCTATGATTGCTTTAATTGGTTATGCTGCGGCGCTGATGATGCGTGAAATCGAAAACACTAATCCGGCCAATAAAAAACAAAAACGTGAAGAATAAAACGAAGAATGGAGGGATAATATGGGAATTCATCAATATTTCCAAAGTTTATCAGATTTAGAAAACATTTATCGTTGCCCAGGAAAATTTAAATATCAAGAGCACTCTGTTGCAGAACATTCATATAAAGTTACTTCCATTGCTCAATTTTTCGGCGCTGTAGAGGAAGAAGCTGGGAATGAAGTGAATTGGCGTGCGCTATACGAAAAAGCGCTAAACCACGATTATTCAGAGCTTTTCATCGGTGATATAAAAACGCCTGTAAAATACGCAACGACAGAACTCCGCGAAATGCTTTCCGAAGTGGAAGAAAGCATGACAAAAAACTTTATTGAACGGGAAATTCCAGAAACGTACCAGCCGATTTATCGTCATTTGCTAAAAGAAGGTAAGGACAGTACGTTGGAAGGGAAAATCCTCGCAATTTCTGATAAAGTAGATTTGTTATATGAATCCTTTGGCGAAATTCAAAAAGGAAATCCAGAAAATATTTTTGTGGAAATCTATAGTGAGGCACTTGCAACCATTTATGAGTACCGAGAAATGGCGAGCGTTAAGTACTTTTTAAAAGAAATTTTACCAGATATGCTTGCTGAAAAAGGTATCGAAAAAACAGAATTACCACAGCTTACAACGGAAATAACGACCAAAGCATTACGAGACGCATAAAAAAGGGGGAGGAAAGTAAGATGGATCAAATTATATCTGCGCTTATTTTCCCTTGCCTCCTTGTTATTCTTTTTGCGAGAATCACTTATAATCGTTATGTCGGCTTGCTTTTGATGGTGATTTTGATTGCTGCTTCTGCCAAGTTAGGTTATACGAGTTCTATGTGGCTAATTATTATTGATGCTTTTTCGATGACCATTGGTTTTGTGCTTGCAACGTATATGTTGCGACGTTTAAAGAAGAGTGGCAGTGATTTTTAACAAAGCAAATATATAGGTAGAAAAGCGTAAAAGTGATAAAATAAAGAAAAGCGTAATCAACAGGTTGCGTTTTTTATTTTTCAACAAATGCGAAAATATGTTCGGTTTTTGCTAGGCTAATTAAAATATTTATGATAAAATAGAAACATTAACGGATCTGAAAAATCCGCTTTTTGCTTTGCTAGACCTTTTACAAACAAAGCTTTTCAGATACCAGAATCGGACAGATACAGAATAGGGGGAATCCGAGTTGAAGGATAAATTTGAGTTAGTTTCTAAGTATAGCCCACAAGGAGACCAACCTAGAGCGATAGAACAATTAGTTGCGGGATTAAAAAAAGGCTTGAAACACCAAACTTTACTTGGTGCAACCGGTACAGGGAAAACTTTTACCGTATCCAATGTGATTCAAGAAGTAAATAAGCCGACACTTGTCATGGCTCACAATAAGACGTTAGCGGGACAGCTGTATAGCGAGTTTAAAGAGTTTTTCCCAAATAACGCTGTAGAATATTTTGTCAGTTACTATGATTACTATCAACCAGAAGCCTATGTTCCGCAAAGTGACACATATATCGAAAAAGATGCAAGTATCAATGATGAAATCGATAAGCTTCGTCACTCTGCTACTGCTGCGCTTTTTGAACGTCGCGATGTAATTATCATTGCGAGTGTATCGTGTATCTATGGCTTAGGTTCGCCGATTGAATATGGAGAGATGCTCGTTTCGCTTCGTGTTGGCATGGAAATTAGCCGTGATCAGCTACTGCGCAAATTAGTAGATATTCAATATGATCGAAATGATATAGATTTTCAACGTGGACGCTTCCGTGTTCGCGGTGATGTTGTCGAAATTTTCCCAGCTTCAAGAGATGAACACTGTATGCGGATTGAATTTTTCGGTGATGAAATTGAACGAATTAGAGAAGTAGATGCACTTACTGGTGAAATTATAGGAGAAAGAGAACATGTTTCCATTTTCCCGGCATCTCACTTTGTCACCAGACCTGATATTATGAAAAAAGCAATTGTTAATATAAAAGCTGAACTCGAAGACCGTCTTAAAGTTTTACGTGCAGATAATAAATTGCTAGAAGCTCAGCGCCTTGAACAGCGAACGAATTATGATTTGGAAATGATGGAAGAAATGGGCTATTGCTCTGGTATTGAGAACTATTCTAGACATTTATCCCTTCGTCCAGCGGGAGTTACACCATACACGTTACTCGATTACTTCCCAGATGATTTCCAAATGGTAATTGATGAGTCACACGTTACGATGCCGCAAATTCGTGGTATGTTTAACGGGGACCAAGCCAGAAAACAAATGCTAGTTGATCATGGCTTTAGATTGCCTAGCGCTCTAGATAATAGGCCGCTTCGTTTAGAAGAATTTGAGAAGCATATCAATCAAATTATGTTTATATCCGCTACACCAGGCCCTTACGAATTAGAAAAAAATCCAGATGTCATTGAACAAATCATTCGACCAACTGGCTTGCTAGACCCAATCGTAGAAATCCGTCCGATTCAAGGACAAATTGATGACTTAATGGATGAGATTAACGATCGCGTCGAGAAAAACGAACGTGTTTTAATCACCACCTTAACGAAAAAAATGTCCGAGGATTTAACCAACTATCTCAAAGAAGCTGGTGTTAAAGTACAGTATCTCCACTCGGAAGTGAAGACGCTCGAGCGAATCGAAATCATTCGTGACCTTCGACTTGGTGTGTATGATGTTATCGTTGGAATTAACTTACTTCGTGAAGGAATCGATTTACCTGAAGTATCTCTTGTCGCTATTTTAGATGCGGACAAAGAAGGATTCCTTCGTTCCGAGCGTTCCTTAATTCAAACAATGGGTCGAGCTGCTCGTAATGAAAACGGTCGAGTAATCATGTATGCTGATAAAATGACCGATTCGATGCGCAATTCTATTGGCGAAACAGAACGCCGTCGTAAAATCCAAATTGAATATAATGAAAAACACGGCATTACGCCAAAAACAATCAAAAAAGAAATTCGTGGTATCATCGCAGCGACTTCTGCCGCAGATGAAAGAGAAGCAGTGAAGCAACATGATTTAAGCAAAATGTCTAAGAAAGAACGCGATGTATTCATTGAAGGTATGGAACATGAAATGAAAGAAGCAGCTAAAGCACTTGATTTCGAACGTGCTGCTGAACTTCGCGATGCTTTACTGGAAATAAAAGCGGAAGGATGAAGCGAAATTGGATAAAGAGAAAATAGTAATTCAGGGTGCAAGAGCCCATAACTTAAAAAACATTGATGTAGAGATTCCTAGAGACAAATTAGTAGTTATGACTGGGCTTTCAGGTTCAGGTAAATCTTCGCTTGCTTTTGATACGATTTATGCAGAAGGACAAAGACGTTATGTAGAGTCTTTGTCCGCATATGCACGCCAATTTTTAGGGCAAATGGATAAACCAGATGTGGATTTAATTGAAGGATTAAGCCCTGCCATTTCGATTGATCAAAAAACAACAAGCCGTAATCCACGTTCCACTGTTGGGACAGTTACAGAAATCCATGACTATTTGCGCTTACTTTATGCTCGTGTTGGGCATCCAGTTTGTCCAAATCACGGTATTGAAATCACTTCTCAAACAATCGAACAAATGGTAGATCGTGTTCTAGAATACCCAGAAAAAACACGTATTCAAATAATGGCTCCAATCGTTTCTGGTAAAAAAGGGACACATAAGAAAACTATTGAGGAAATCAAAAAAGAAGGATATGTTCGAATTCGTGTTGACGGAGAAATTTATGATATCAATGACGAAATTGAAATTGAGAAAAATAAAAAGCATTCTATTGAAATCATTATTGATCGCATTGTGATTAAAGAGGGCATCAATACTCGTCTGTATGATTCCATTGAAGCTGCTCTTCGTTTAGCTGATGGTTATGCGGTTGTTGATATAGTGGGGGATAAAGAATTATTATTTAGTGAACACTATGCGTGTCCTTATTGTGGTTTTTCCGTTGGTGAATTAGAACCAAGAATGTTCTCTTTCAACAGC
Organism: Listeria monocytogenes; assembly: GCF_900187225.1. GTDB lineage: Bacteria > Bacillota > Bacilli > Lactobacillales > Listeriaceae > Listeria > Listeria monocytogenes. The sequence continues at coordinate 2,480,306 of NZ_LT906436.1, read as the reverse complement.
CCATTTGGCGCTTGCCCCACATGTGATGGACTTGGGACTAAACTTGAAGTCGATGTCGACACGGTTATTCCTGATAGAAGTCTGTCTCTAAATGAAGGGGCTATTATTCCTTGGCGCCCAATTAGTTCACAGTACTACCCGCAAATGCTAGCTTCTGCCTGTAAAGAATTTGGAATAGATATGGATACACCTCTTGAGAAGCTATCTAAAGAAGAATTAGATATTATTTTAAATGGATCAAAAGATAAAGAATTCTACTTCGAATACAAAAATGATTTCGGTATGACACGCGAAACGTGGATTCCGTTTGAAGGGATACTTCCAAATATCGAACGTCGCTATCGTGAAACAAATTCCGATTTCACACGCGATCAAATGGCGCAATATATGACTGATTTACCATGTCCATCTTGTAAAGGCTATCGTCTAAAAGAAGAAACACTTTCCGTTAAAGTAAACGACCATCATATTGGGCAAATCAGTGAGTTTTCTATTAATGAAGCACTTGCTTTCTTCGATGGCTTAGAACTATCTGAAAAAGAAACACAAATTGCAGCGCCAATTTTCAAAGAAGTTCGTGCTAGACTAGGCTTCTTAAAAAATGTTGGGCTCGACTACCTAACAATGAGCCGTGCAGCTGGGACGCTTTCTGGTGGCGAAGCGCAACGAATTCGACTTGCTACACAAATCGGTTCCAGACTTACTGGTGTACTTTATATTTTAGATGAACCTTCCATCGGTCTTCATCAACGAGATAATGATCGTTTAATCAGCACACTCCAAAGTATGCGTGACATTGGAAACACGCTTATTGTCGTTGAGCATGACGAAGATACGATGATGGCCGCAGATTATCTTATTGATATTGGTCCAGGTGCAGGAGAACACGGCGGACGAATTGTTGCAGCCGGAACACCAGAAGAAGTTGCCAATAATAAAAATTCCATCACTGGTGACTATCTTTCAGGTAAAAAATTTATTCCAGTCCCTGCTAAACGTAGAAAAGGTAACGGACTAGAATTAGAAATTATTGGTGCTAAAGCAAATAATCTCAAAAACGTAAATGCAAAAATTCCACTAGCTACTTTTTCCTGTGTAACTGGAGTTTCAGGTTCAGGTAAAAGTTCGTTAGTGAATGAAGTACTACGAAAAGCGTTAGCGAGAAAACTAAATAGAAACCACGCAAAACCAGGTGAACACAAAGAAATAAAAGGCATCGAAAACCTAGAAAAAATTATCAATATTGACCAATCACCAATCGGAAGAACACCGAGATCGAATCCAGCTACTTATACAGGAGCTTTCGATGATATTCGTGACCTTTTCGCAAGTACTAATGAAGCCAAAGTTCGTGGTTATAAAAAAGGTCGCTTTAGTTTTAACGTAAAAGGTGGCCGTTGCGAGGCGTGTAAAGGCGACGGAATCATCAAAATTGAAATGCATTTCTTGCCTGATGTATATGTACCCTGTGAAGTTTGTCATGGAAAACGATACAATGGTGAGACGTTAGATATTCGTTATAAAGGCAAAAATATTGCTGAAGTATTAGAAATGACTGTAGAGGAAGGACTAGAATATTTCACCAACCAACCAAGAATTGCGCGTAAACTTCAAACAATTGTAGATGTTGGTCTTGGCTATATTCGACTTGGACAACCTGCAACTACGCTTTCAGGTGGTGAAGCGCAGCGCGTCAAACTAGCTTCGGAACTTCATAAACGTAGTAACGGAAAATCTTTCTATATTCTGGATGAACCAACTACCGGACTCCACGCAGATGATATTGGTCGTTTACTCAAAGTATTACAAAGACTTGTAGAAGAGAATGGCGATACAGTACTTGTTATTGAGCATAATCTTGACGTTATCAAACAAGCTGATTACTTGATTGATTTAGGTCCAGAAGGTGGCGATGGTGGCGGTCAAATTATTGCAACCGGCACACCTGAAAAAATCGCTCGCTCAAAAAAATCTTATACAGGTAAATACTTGAAACCAATTTTAGAACGCGATAAAGAACGCACGGAAGAACGAATTGCAACAGCTAAGAAAAAATAATCAAAATCCCGCTTATTCAAAATATAAGCGGGATTTTTCGTGATTCTTAAGACCAAACCACCCAAAGTCCAAACAAATAATCATCCTCTGGTTGTATGACAGAAATTATATTTTCCTTCATAATAGAGTCATAGATAAAACAGATATGTCACTTGCATGTGAAAGCAAGCCTAAAATAGTTTAGCCTAAATTATAGGAGGAAATGAAAATGGAAAATGAACGTAAACGTATTCTCGAATTAGTAAAACAAGGTATTATATCCACTGAAGAAGCCCTTACTCTACTTGAAAATATTTCCAAAAAAGAAGGTAAAACAGCAGCAAAAGAAAATATTCGTCGATCTGCAGCTCCGAGAGAAGAAGAACAAATCGAAGAAGAAACAAAAGAAGAACCATCATATGATTACAGTAAAGGTTGGAACAATCAAGGAAATCCTTATACACCTCCAAAAAGTCGTAAAAGACGCCCAGAACCGACTCCAGAAAATCATGAAAGAGATGAAGAAGAAGGCGGCGAAAATTCTTCTAAAGATCGTGAAGACTCCATGCGCAATATGGTTAATGATTTATCCCAAGCTGGTGAAAAAATCGGTACTTTCCTAAATAGTGCATTTAAACAAGTGAAAGATATGCCATTTCCGTTCTTAACTTCAACGAAAATCGAACGTGATTTCATTTATCATGACACAACACTTTCTATTTTAGAATTCGAAATTGCTAATGGTAATATTGAATTTAAACCATCCGATTCGAACGATATCAAAGTTCACGCGATGATTAAACTATTCAAAGAATATCCAGAAGATGAAGCACTTAAAATCTTCTTTGATAAAACGACTTTACGTGTAGATGAAGAAACTTTACGTTTTGAGTCTAAATCAAAACAAATCGTTACAAACTTAACTGTATACTTGCCTCGTCGTGAGTACGATTATGTTTCTGTTAAAATGCTTAATGGTAACTTCCACATGGATGAATTATCCGGTCGTGATTTATTTGTGAAAACCACCAATGGTAATATCAGTATTGGTACTTTAAATGCTACTTTAGCAGAAATCGAGTCAATTAATGGTAACGTCCGTATTCAAAATGGTGAAATTCGTGATGTTGCCCTGAAAACATTCAACGGTAACGTGGCAGTAAAAGGTAATTACTATTCCACTAACTTACAAACTAAAAATGGTAATGTAAATTATCAACTAACTGGAAATGAAGCTACTTTCTTAAAAGCAAAAACTGGTGCAGGGAATATCGACGTAGTTGTACCAGCAACAATTGGAGTAGATGGACGTTTCCACACAAACTTAGGTAAATTACTTTTAGATTTGAAAGATGCAGAAATTCTTGAATCTAAAACAGAGTCTGTAAGTAAATCGATTACTTTCACTAAACTACCGAATGCAGCTGATTCTTCCTTGAAAATCGAAGCAGAAGCAACAACTGGTTCTGTAAAAATTCGCGATGTAAAATAATTAAACGAAATCTAGCGCCGTGCAAGCGCGCTAGATTTTACATAGATATAAGAAAGGAAGAGCTAACATGGAAAAAAAATTAAGAAGATCAAGAGTGGACCGGAAAGTCGGCGGTGTGTTTGGTGGACTAGCTGAGTTTCTAGGGATAGATGCCACACTTCTGCGACTTATTTATATTATCATCACCATTATTACGATGAAAACCGGTATTGCGATTATCGCTTATATAGTAGCCTTGTTTGTGATTCCTTCTTCTGATACAAGTAATGAAGAAGTGCTTGAACGGCATCGTCGCCGTGTGGAAGAAAAAAGAAATCGCCACGCAGGACGTAATCAAGCTAGACAGGAAGTGCGAGAAGCAATGAGAAATAGTCATCATCATAGAAGACAAAGACCAGAAAATGCCGAACCGATTCATCACGGCGCAAGGAAGAAAGAAGCACGCCCTCGCCCAGTACGAGAATTCAATTTTGATAATGCGACTTTCCGTTCCTTTACTATTAGAGTGGCGACCGGGGACGTTATCATCCGTTCTTGGGACAAAGAACAAATGAAAATCCGCGCAGTACTGGCTGTACATGAAAAAGCGCGTTCTATTCGTCAATTAAGTGAGGAAAAACTATGGGATTACTTCTTTAGTCAAACGATGCTTGATATTTCTCCGGACAATTTCACTTTCGAATCAAAAAACGAACTTTTAAAAACCGATTTAGTTATCACTATTCCAAAACGTTTATATGAGCAAGTGAAAATTCAGCTCTTAAACGGTAATTTGAAATATGACGATACGGCTGCTGAAGATGCTATTATTAAGACACGTCACGGTGATATTCGTTCATCAGGAGCTAGTGGTAAATTTTTGAGTACAGAGTCAGCGGATGGAGAAATCTTCTTCAAACGCAGCACAGTAGAGAATGTAGACATGTCTACTGCTAAAGGAGATATTGCGCTTCAAGGTAGCTTTCTTACAACGATTGCTAAAGCAGCACAAGGTGACGTTGAGTATATACTTGAAAATGATACTTCCTCGGCCGCAGATTTAGAGGCACCAAATGGTGATATTCGAATTCAAATTCCGCCAACATGGAATGTTGATGGAACACTTGGAACTAAAAAAGAAAAAATCTATTTTGACTTAAAAAATGCAAAAATTTGGGACGATGCAGATAGAACTTTTGTTTTCACTCAAAATGCAGAAGAAATAAGCATGGCGACACTTCAAGCAAAAGTAGGAAATGGAATTATCAAGGTTTCTGAACTCGAAACAAAAAACGTTTAATAAAATGAAAGGAAGGGAAAACAATGAAAAAGTTATATAAATCTTCATCACAAAAAATGATTGCCGGTGTCTGTGGTGGACTTGCTGAGTACTTTGGAATTGAAGTAACCATCATCCGTTTACTTTGGGCTGGAGCAGTTCTATTCTTCGGTACTGGAATTTTACTTTATATCATAGCTGCTATCATTATTCCGAAAGCAACACCTGAATCAGAATGGGAGTGAACTAAAACATGCGTTGGATTATAGGCGTAATAATTAACTCGGTACTTTTCGTAGCTTTATCAGGATTCTTTACAAGTTTTCATGTAGATGGGTTCACGACAGCGCTACTAGCGAGTTTTATATTAGCAATTCTAAATATGCTAATTAGACCTATTTTACTCCTTTTAACATTACCAATTAATATTTTCACACTTGGACTTTTCACCTTTGTTGTCAATGCGATTATGCTTGAGATGACCACCTTCTTTATTGGAGATTCTTTCCAAATTGATGGTTTTGGAACAGCGTTAATTCTCGCAGCAATTATGGCATTCGCAAACATGATTATTAATTCCGTTTTATGGGGTAACAAAGAAAATTAAACATTCCAGCTACATTTCAAGGCTAAAATAAGTCTTTCAAATGTAGCTGGTTTTGCTATGTAGAGCCATTTGAGAAGAAAGAGGTAGCTTGATTCCTTCTAAAGTGCTAAAATGAGAAGGAGCTTTCTAAATAATATTTTGTAGCGAACAGTAATGGACTTTTATAATTCATTTGGAGGTACTTGCATGACAAAATCGGTTACGGTAAAGGATTTAAAGGAACGACTTAATTTAGAGCTAATTTGTTCGGAAACGGGACTTGAACGGCCAATTTCAACAAGTGACTTATCTCGGCCAGGGCTGGAACTTACAGGGTTTTTCTCTTATTATCCAGAAGATCGTGTGCAACTTTTTGGCATGACTGAAATATCGTTTTCTGAAGGAATGGAACCCGAAGAACGTCTTAAAAGATATAAACAAATGTGTACGAAGCGGACTCCTGCTTTTGTGATTTCTAGAAATTTAGAAGTACCGAAAGAATTAGTAGCAGCAGCGAAAGAAGCCGATATTCCGGTATTACGTTCACGACTTAAAACGACACGTTTATCTGTTTATATTACGAATTACTTAGAAAGCAGACTTGCGCCAGTTATTTCAATGCATGGTGTTTTAGTGGATATATATGGTTTAGGTGTGTTGATTACAGGAAGCAGTGGTGTTGGTAAAAGTGAAACAGCACTGGAGCTTGTAAAACGCGGGCATAGACTTGTAGCAGATGATAATGTGGAAATTCGCCAAGAGGATGAAATGACGTTGATTGGTTCTTCTCCGGCGATTATCGAACATTTACTCGAGATTCGTGGGCTTGGGATTATTAATGTAATGACTTTATTTGGAGCAGGAGCTGTCCGTTCTAGTAAAAAGATTACTATCGTTGTGCACCTTGAAAATTGGGATCCTGATAAGCATTATGATCGTGTCGGATTAGACCAAGAAAAGACAAAAATCTTTGATATGGATATTCCAAAAATTACGGTTCCTGTTCGACCAGGACGAAATTTATCTGTTATTATTGAGGTAGCGGCAATGAATTTCCGATTAAAAAATATGGGATACAATGCGGCAGAGCAATTTACACAAGACCTGAATAATTTAATAGGTCATAATAGCAGTATGAACGATTAAATAAATAGTGAAAGCATCTCCGCGGCCAAACTTTACAAAAATGCTTGTTTGGATGCGGAGTTGTCTTTTTGAAAGTAGGGGAATTATGGGTAATGGTGTTCAGCCACTTGATCCGGTGGCGATACAAATTGGTAGTATATCTGTGAAATGGTACGGAGTTATTATTGCTTCGGCTGTTGTCATCGCGTTACTTCTTGCTTTAAGTGAAGCAAACAAGCGCAAAATGGATAAAGAAATTATTGTGGATTTGCTGATTTGGGCAATTCCAATTTCAATTATTAGTGCTCGAATTTACTATGTTATTTTTGAGTGGGATTTCTATAAGAATAATTTAGGCGAAATAGTGAAAATATGGCACGGAGGTATTGCTATTTATGGTGCGCTAATTGGTGCAGTTTTAACGGCAATTATTTTCTCCCGGATTAAGAAAATTTCGTTCTGGCAACTTGCGGATGTCGTTGCGCCAAGTTTGATTATTGCGCAGGCAATCGGGCGTTGGGGAAACTTCATGAACCAAGAAGCTCATGGTGCAGAAACAACGCGTTCTTTTCTGGAGAGCCTTCATTTACCAGACTTTATTATCAACCAGATGTACATAGATGGTGCTTATTATCAGCCGACTTTCTTATATGAGAGTTTGTGGAATGTACTTGGATTTGTTATTCTATTAATTATTCGTCGTACAAAAATTCGCCGTGGGGAGTTATTTCTTGGCTATGTAATTTGGTATTCATTTGGGAGATTCTTTATTGAAGGAATGCGGACAGATAGCTTAATGTGGGGTGACTTTAGAGTTTCGCAAGCGCTATCTTTACTTCTTATTGTTCTGTCTATTGGCATCATTATCTATCGTCGTTTGAAAATGAATCCGCCATATTATATGGAAGATAAATTTGGTAAAGTAGTTAAAAAGAAATAAAAAAGTTGGAGATTTTCGAGTTTGATTAAGAAAGGAAGAAATTATGACTGGGAAAATTACTACATTGTTGTTTGACTTAGATGGTACGCTTATAAATACGAATGAATTGATTATTAAAACATTTCAAGTGACGTTACAAGAGTTTTTGCCGGACCGCGTTTTTACTAGAGAGGATATTTTACCGTTTATCGGGCCTTCTTTAATGGAGACTTTCCGGGAAATAAATCCAGCGCATGCAGATGAGATGCGCGCTTTTTACCGAGAATACAATTTGAAGCATCATGATGATTTAATTTTAGAATATGATGGAGTTTATGAAGCGATTCGTGCTTTATATGAAGAAGATTATAAACTTGGTATTGTATCAACGAAAATGTATGATACGATTATGCGAGGTCTTAAGGTGACTGGCTTGGATAAATTTTTCCAAGTGGTGATTGGATTAGATCAAGTGTCTAATGCTAAACCAGATCCTGAAGGTATTGAGATGGCTCTTTCTTTATTAAATGCGACAAAAGAAGAAGCGATTATGATTGGCGATAATTATCATGATATTGAAGCTGGGAAAAATGCGGAAACCCTAACCGCGGGTGTAGCCTGGGCAATTAAAGGGCCAGAACATTTGGCTCAGTTCCAGCCAGATTTCATGTTAGAAAAAATGAGCGATTTACTCGCAATTGTTAGGGACGAGGAATAAATTTTGAGGCGGCTGGATAGGTTTAATGCACCCGATGATACAGTCAACACCCTTTTTCAAGTGTATAAAACGATTTCTTTTTGGAAGGTTTTGAAGAATACGCTAGTAATAGAATTTGGTCGTTTTTTTCCATGGATGGGCGGTAAACGTAAAATTTATCGTGTCTGTCTTGGAATGGAAATTGGCGAGAAGACTGCCATTGCCTATAAAGTTATGCCGGATTTGTTTTTTCCGGAAAAGATTTTGATTGGCGAAAACTCAATTATTGGGTATCACACAACTATCTTGACGCATGAATATTTACTTTCGGAGTATCGTGTTGGGGAAGTTGTGATTGGTCGGGATGTGATGGTTGGCGCGAATGTCACCATTCTCCCGGGCACAGTAATTGGAGACGGAGCGGTGATTGCTGCTGGGGCGGTTGTCTCGGTGGATGTCCCGGCTGGTAGTTTTGCTTATGGAAATCCATTAATAATAAAAGAAAAAGCTACTCTGACGTAAAAGTTAAAGTAGCTTTTTTTGTCGCCCAAAGTCATAAATTCTATGTTATACTCAGTAGGATAAAGGTATGTTGGAGGTGGAAAAAATGGAAAAAGACAAAAAAACACCCGCAAAAATCTATCCATTTTATCCAAATGGTCAGTTTTATTTTGAACGCGGTGTGGAAGCGTTTCGTGATCAAAGAATTAAAGAAGCAATCAGGTATTTAGTGCGGGCATCCGAACTGGAACCAGGAGAAGCTGTTATTCTTTGTCAGCTGGCGATATGTTATACAGAAATAGGTCAATTCCATAAATCGAATCAGCTACTTAGAGAAGTTTTAGAACAGCGTAATGGGAACATGGAATACTGTTATTATTTTATTGCTAATAATTTTGCGTATATGAAAGATTATCGGAGAGCATTACAATATGCTAATCGTTATTTGGATAGTTCAACTGATGGTGAATATACCGAGGAAGCTAAAGATTTAATTGAAGTTTTATTAGAAGAAACGCCTTTTGGTGAGACAATTGAAAATGGCTTTTCTAAATTAGAACAAGAATTCTATTCTTATAAAAAAGAAATTAACCGTTATTTAGCAGAAGAAGATAGTGCATCTGCTTGCGATATTTTAAGAAAAGTCATTGATGAAAAACCGAATTTTTGGCCTGCTTATAATCAACTCGCTTCGCTTTATTTTGAGCAACTGAAAGAAGAAGAGGGAGTCAGAGTTTTAAGTGATTTATTATCGAGAAATCCGGGGAATCTCTTGGGTATTTGTGATTTATTTATTTATCACTTTTATAAAGGGAACCGTAAAGAGGCTGATGAGCTTTATCTTGAACTTCGGGATGTCCTACCGGTTCTAGCGCATCATAAAGAGAAGCTTGGTCTGATTCATGCGATGATGGGTGAATACGAGGAAGCGGATGATTTGCTTGAACAAGTGGCCGACTTGGAAGTGACTGAGCGTAGTAAATATTATTATTTCCGTGCGAAATCTTCCTACTATTTAGGTGATGTTGAAGGGGCCAAAATGTTTTGGCATTCTTTTTTAGAGTGTGATTTGTATGAGGATGTTAGGTTTCCGTGGGAGCAAGAGCCCGATTTAACGAATGACACGCGACTTGTGCTTGAGATGCTTCAAGAGGAAGACGATTTGACTCATATGCTAGGTGTTTATGCATTGACTATTTCTGGAAATCGTCCGGAGTTAGTATTATTCCATCCATTACTTGATATGAGCGATTGGTCTTACATGGAGCATTTAATGTTTACTAATTTTGATTATTTTCCGGATGGGGCTATTGAACAAAATGGTTATCTGATTGCAAAAGCGATGATTATTTTAAAAGAAAATGGTATTTTGTTAAATGAAGAATATATGGCCTTATATAAGCAGATGTTTTCGTTAGTTTTAATAGATGCTGGGAAAGATTTAATACTTGGTCGTTATACGATAGAAACTGTGGCTAGTGCAATTGCTAAGCTGTTTTTACCTCATTTGAAGCTTCAATTAGTAGAAGAATTTGAATGTAGTAAATGTGCGCGAGATATTGAGCGAGTCCTGAGCAGATAAATAGACCTTTTTGCTATTCCGTATTAGGATTAATTTAGGCTAACTATTGTATACACATAAACGAGGAGGGCAAAAAGAATGGCTAGTGAAGAAAAAATTTATGATGTGATTATTATTGGGGCGGGGCCTGCTGGAATGACAGCAGCTTTATATACTTCCCGTGCAGATTTAGATACGTTAATGATTGAACGCGGTGTACCCGGTGGACAAATGGTTAACACAGCTGAGGTAGAAAATTACCCAGGATTTGATAGCATTTTAGGACCAGATTTGTCCGACAAGATGCTTAGTGGTGCGAAACAATTTGGAGCTGAGTATGCTTATGGTGATATTAAAGAAGTTGTTGACGGTAAAGAATTTAAAACAGTAACAGCTGGGTCGAAAACCTACAAGGCTCGGGCAATTATTATTGCGACTGGAGCTGAACACCGTAAACTTGGCGCGGCTGGTGAAGAAGAACTTAGTGGACGTGGTGTTTCTTACTGCGCAGTCTGTGACGGAGCATTCTTCAAAAATCGCGAATTAATTGTGGTTGGCGGCGGAGACTCTGCAGTGGAAGAAGGAACCTACTTGACTCGTTATGCAGATAAAGTAACCATTGTACACCGTCGTGATAAATTGCGAGCACAACAAATTTTACAAGATCGTGCTTTTAAAGATGAAAAAGTTGATTTCATTTGGAATAGTACAGTAGAAGAAATTGTTGGAGATGGTAAAAAAGTAACAGGAGCAAAACTTGTTTCTACTGTGGATGGCTCCGAATCGATTATGCCAGTAGATGGCGTTTTCATCTATGTTGGACTTGTTCCACTTACGAAAGCATTCTTAAATTTAGGTATTACAGATGATGAAGGATACATCGTAACGGACGAAGAAATGCGTACAAATCTTCCTGGTATTTTTGCAGCAGGTGATGTTCGTGCGAAAAGCTTACGCCAAATTGTAACAGCTACAGGCGACGGCGGACTTGCTGGACAAAATGCTCAAAAATATGTAGAAGAATTAAAAGAGTCGCTAGAAGCTGAGGCGGCTAAATAATAGTAAAGAAAACTCGAATGGGTCTGAGATTATTTATCTTAGACCCATTTTTGCGTGACTATATAGACCAGAGTAGTGTAAAATGAAATACAAAGACAAGCGTTAGGAGAGATAAGTAATGGGTATTGCTGTACTTGGTGGCGCTGGCTATATCGGTTCACATGCAGTAGATGAGTTAATTACTCGCGGATATGAAGTAGTAGTTATTGATAATTTAAGAACAGGGCATAGGGAATCCATTCATAAAAAGGCAAAATTTTATGAAGGAGATATTCGTGATAAAGCATTTTTAAGTTCAGTTTTTGAAAAAGAAAAAGTAGATGGTGTGATTCATTTTGCTGCTAGTTCACTTGTAGGAGAATCGATGGAAGTACCGCTGGATTATTTAAATAATAATGTCTATGGTACGCAAATCGTTTTAGAAGTGATGGAGGAATTTGATGTGAAGCATATCGTCTTTTCTTCCAGTGCGGCTACATACGGTGAACCAGAACGCGTGCCAATTACGGAAGATATGCCAACAAATCCGGAAAGTACTTATGGCGAAACAAAGCTAATCATGGAAAAAATGATGAAATGGTGCGATAAAGCATACGGCATGAAATTTGTTGCACTCCGTTATTTTAATGTCGCTGGTGCAAAAGCAGATGGTTCGATTGGGGAAGATCACAAACCAGAATCGCATCTAGTGCCAATTATTTTACAAGTTGCGCTTGGTCAACGAGAAAAATTAGCGATCTACGGTGATGGCTATAATACACCAGATGGTACTTGTATTCGTGACTATGTACAAGTAGAAGATTTAATAGACGCACATATTAGAGCGCTAGAATACTTGAAAAATGGGGGAGAAAGTAATATTTTCAATCTTGGTAGCAGTAACGGTTTTTCTGTGAAAGAAATGCTTGAAGCAGCTCGTACTGTAACAGGAAAAGAAATCCCTGCTGAAGTAGTACCACGTCGTGCAGGAGACCCAGGAACGTTAATTGCTTCTAGTGATAAAGCGCGCGAAATTCTTGGTTGGGAGCCAACTTATACAGATGTAAAAGATATTATCGCCACTGCTTGGAAATGGCACGTATCTCATCCAAATGGCTATTAATAACTTATGAAGGAATGTGATTTTTATCGAAGTAATGAAGGAGCGATTTGGGGAGTTTGAAGGAGAAACTGTTTGGAAGTGGACGATGATAAATGATCATGATATGCGCATGAGTGTTTTAAATTACGGAGCGATTGTTACTTCACTTGAAACAAAAGATAAATTTGGTGATTTTGCGAATATTAGTCTTGGTTTTACAAATTTAGATGATTATTTGGCACACTCTCCTTACTTCGGCGCGACACTTGGCCCTGTTGCTGGACGTATTACAAATGGGCAATTTAGTTTGGATGGCAAACAATTTCAACTGATTCAAAATGAAGGCTCTAACCATCGTCACGGTGGGAAATTCAATTTTAGTAAGAAGCTTTGGGATGTTTCAGTAGAAAAAAGTCTTGATCAAATTGTGATGACTTTTGAATACTGCTGGGCGGATGGAGAAAATGGCTATCCAGGAAAAATTGATGCAAAAATGACATATACGTTAAATAATAAAAATGAATGGCTGGTTGATTATGAAGCGAGAAGCAATCAGCCGACTATATATAACCCGAGCAATCATATTTATTTTAATCTGAGCGGAGAAGCTGGTTCAACGGTTTTACAACATCAGCTTTGGGTCAATAGTGATAGCTTCCTACCAATTGATGAAGAGTTCCTCCCAATTGGGGAAAAGCGGTTAGCGGAAAATACTATCTTTGATTTGCGTGCAGGTCGTGAAGTAGCGGAGATTACACAAAGTCAGGACCAGCAAGTAAAATTAGTTGGTGCGGGGCTGGATCATACGTTCATTTTAAAACATGAAAATGGTCGTCCAGATGCAGTTTTGTTTGATCCAAAGTCAGGACGGCGCTTGGAAATGGAAACCAAAGCTGACTCGGTATTAATTTATACGGCGAATAGTTTGGATGGCTCTTTTGAGATTGACGAGCGAGCTGTGCCAAAATATGCTGGCATAACAATGGAAACACAGGGTTTGGTGGATGCGATTAACCATGACGGATTTGGTGATATTGTACTTCGACCAGAAAAACCTTTTACATCTAGAACAGCTTTTCGTTTCACAGTGGAGAGCTGATAAATTTTAATTAAAGAGTTCTAAATGAAGGAGTGTAGAGAATGAATTGGCAAGAAGAATATCAAAAATGGGTTGCTAATGACAAATTAGATAGCACATTAAGAAAACAATTAACGAATATGGAAACAAATGAAAAAGAACTTGAAGATAGTTTTTATCGTAATATGGAATTTGGAACTGCTGGGATGCGTGGCGTACTAGGTGCTGGAACAAACCGTATGAATATCTATACTATTCGTAAGGCTTCTCTAGGTTTGGCGCAATTTGTGGCAGAGAACGGTGAAGAGGCTAAGAAGCGCGGAATAGTAATTGCGTATGACCCTCGTCATATGTCACGCGAATTTGCTTTTGAATCGGCGGCAGTATTAGGGCATCATGGTGTGAAAAGTTATGTTTTTGATGCGCTTCGACCAACACCGGAACTTTCTTTTGCAGTGCGTCATTTAAATGCGTTTGGTGGAATTGTTATCACAGCTAGCCATAATCCGCCAGAATACAATGGCTACAAGATTTATGGTGAAGATGGCGGACAAATGCCTCCAACAGGTGCAAGTGCTGTAATTGAATACATAAACGCGGTAGAGGATATTTTTTCTGTAGAAGTAGCGAACCAAGAGCTATTAATTGAAAATGGTTTACTTGAGGTAATCAGTGAAAAAGTAGACCGTCCATATTTGGAAAAATTAAAAGAGGTTATTGTCAATAAAGAGCTTGTTCAAGAACGCGGGGAGGATTTGAAAATTGTTTTCACGCCGCTTCATGGTACTGGCGGAATTCTTGGCGTTCCTGCGCTTGAAAGTGTTGGCTTTACGAACATTGTTAAGGTTGACGAGCAATTTGTGAATGATCCTGATTTTGGAACGGTAAAATCGCCTAACCCGGAAAACCGCGAAGCATTTTTACTGGCGATTGAATATGGTAAAAAGTTTGGCGGCGATATTTTAGTAGGAACCGACCCGGATGCTGACCGTTTAGGCGTGGCAGTTCGTAATGCGGACGGGGAATACGAAGTTTTATCTGGAAACCAAATTGGTGCGATTATTTTACATTATTTATTAAAACAAAAGAAAGCGCAAAATGAGTTGCCGGCTAATGCAGCGGTATTAAAATCTATCGTAACAAGTAATCTTGGAACAGAAATCGCGAAACATTACGGCGCTGAAATGATTGAAGTATTAACTGGTTTCAAATTTATTGCAGAACAAATTAAGCACTTTGAAGAAACTGGCAAGCATACGTTTGAATTTGGTTATGAAGAAAGCAATGGTTATATGGTTAAGCCGTTTACGCGTGATAAAGATGCGATTCAAGCCGTTCTTGCGATTGCTGAAGTGGCGCTCGTTAGCAAAGTAGAAGGTGGAAGTTTACTAGAAGATTTAGAGCAAATTTATGCTGATTTTGGTTATTACAAAGAAGATCTGGTTTCCTTAACTTTAAGCGGTAAGGATGGTTCTCGGCGCATCAAAGAAATTACAAGTAGTTTCCGCGAACAACTACCGACAAGTATGGGTGGATTCCCCGTGGAACGTGCGGAAGATTATTTAAGAAGCGAAACAACTTGGATTGCTACTGGAAAAACTGAAGCGATACATTTACCAACAGCAGATGTCATTAAATGTTATTTTGAAGATGGTTCATGGTTCTGTTTACGTCCATCGGGTACAGAACCGAAAATCAAATTCTACTTTAGTATTCGTGGTGAAAATAAAGAAGAAAGTACGGCAAAATTAGAAAAAGTGAAAGCTGATTTGATGCAACATATCGAAGCTTAAAAAGAAAAATCCCGGAAACTCGCTTTAGAGACTTTTCCGGGATTTTCTAGTGGGAAGTGTGCTAAAATGGAAGGTAGATATTATTTGTGCGAAAGGATGAGGCAGATATGGCTTCTAAACAATTAAAATTAGTAATCATTACTGGGATGTCTGGGGCAGGAAAAACAGTTGCAATGCAGTCTTTAGAAGATCTCGGTTATTTTTGTGTAGATAATTTACCGCCAAGTTTACTTCCGAAATTCTGGGAGTTAATGAAAGAAAGCGATAAAATGGATAAAATCGCGCTCGTAATGGACCTTCGCGGCCGTGAGTTTTTCGATTCCATTGAACCAGCGCTAGATGAGCTAGATAATACCAATTTTATAACAACGAAAATCCTCTTTTTAGAGGCTGATGATAAGGTACTTGTTTCGCGTTATAAAGAAACGCGCCGCCACCATCCACTGGAGCCTAATGGGTCTGTGCTTGATGGGATTAATGCAGAGCGCGAACTGCTTAGCGATTTAAAAGGGCGTTCGCAGTTAGTTATTAATACGTCAAATATGGCACCGCGCGAACTCAGAGAACGAATTAACAATGAATTCCAAACCGAAGATAAAGATATATTCAATGTGCAATTGATGTCGTTCGGTTTCAAATACGGCATTCCGATTGATGCTGATTTAGTGTTTGATGTACGCTTTTTACCGAATCCGCATTACATTGACAAAATGCGTCCGCTGACAGGGCTTGATGAAGATGTTTATGAATACGTGATGAAATGGCCAGAAACGCAGACCTTTTTAGATAAGTTAGTAGATCTATTAATGTTTACACTCCCTTTTTACAAACGAGAAGGAAAAACACAATTAGTTATTGCCATTGGATGTACTGGAGGACAGCATCGTTCGGTAGCCTTGACAGAGTTTGTTGGTAAGACAATTCAACAAAAATATGAGACAACGATTTCGCACCGAGATATGAAACGTAGAAAGGGTCGTTAATATGAAAAAGGAAACGAAACCTAGAGTAGTAGTAATCGGTGGGGGGACTGGTCTTCCAGTTATTTTAAAAGGGCTTAAAAAGAAGGACATTCATCTAACGGCCATCGTGACAGTAGCGGACGATGGTGGTAGTTCTGGTAAAATTCGCGAGCAAATGGATGTGCTTCCACCAGGTGATATACGCAATGTTATGCTGGCTTTATCCAATGTCGATCCACGTGTTGTTGATTTATTCCAGTATCGTTTTGCGGTAGATGGTGATTTATCGGGACATGTTATTGGGAATTTGATTTTAACGGCTTTATCGCAATTGAATGATAGTTATGTTGATGCGATTAATGTGCTAGCAACGGTGCTGAAAATCCGCGGCAAAGTTATTCCAGCAACGGATCAACCACTTATTTTAAATGCCGAAATGGAAGATGGTTCTATTGTGCACGGTGAATCGCTTATCCCGTTACAAGGAAAGCATATTAATCGTGTGTATATCGAACCAGAAAATGTAAAACCTTATCCGACAGCAGTCGAAGCAGTGAAAGAGGCTGATTTGATTGTTATTGGTCCAGGAAGTTTATACACAAGTATCTTACCAAATCTATTACTTACGGAGTTGGCCGATGAAATCACAGCAAGTAAGGCTCCGAAAGTTTATATTACGAATATTTTAACGCAAATTGGCGAAACCGACTTTTTCTCAGATGCGGATCACATTAAAGTTATCCATGAGCATGTGGGGAAATCATTTATAGATAAAACGTTAATTAATACGACGACTGTTCCAAAAGAGCTTCTATTCCCAGAAGACGTTGCGCAAGTAGAGCATAATGCTAAAGGAATGGAAGAACTTGGTGTAGAAGCAATTTATCAAGATTTTCTTTCTACAGAGGATGGTCTTGTGCGCCATGCCGCTGAAAAGGTGGCGGACGCGCTTTTAGCGATGTTACCTAACCAAACTAATGAAAAGGAGTGAGTAAGCCATGTCATTTGCATCGGAAACCAAGAAAGAATTAACCCATATGGACGTAAGTGATAGCGATGCAAAAGTGGAACTCGCAGCTTTTATTCGAATGAATGGCGCCATCTCGTTTTCGAGTCAATTAGTCATCATGGATGTCCAAACAGAGAATGCCGCTATAGCTAGACGAATGTATCAATTACTGAAAGACTTATATGAAGTGCCAATTGAACTTCTTGTACGTCGCAAAATGAAGCTGAAAAAAAATAATGTTTATATAGTTCGATTGAAGTCTGGTACACGGGGGATTTTGGAAGATTTGCGGATACTAGAGCCACCGATGACGTTTACGAAATCGATTGATAGGGGATTTGTTAAGAAGAGAAGCGCCAAACGTGCTTATTTGCGCGGAGCCTTTTTGGCAAGTGGATCAGTTAATAATCCGGAAACTTCTTCCTATCATTTAGAAATTTTTTCTGTTTATGAGGAGCACAACGAGGCAATTTGCGCTTTGATGAACCAATTTGATCTTAACGCGCGAACGCTTGAACGGAAAAATGGTTTTATTACCTATTTGAAAGAAGCGGAAAAAATCACGGAATTCTTGAGTATTATCGGAGCAACTAGCGCGCTTCTTCATTTTGAGGATGTTCGGATTATGCGAGATATGCGAAATTCGGTGAACAGGCTAGTAAACTGCGAAACAGCGAATCTCAACAAAACGATTAATGCGGCTGTCAGACAAATCGATAATATCAAGTATATCCAATCAACCGTTGGACTAGAAGCTTTACCAGAACGACTGCGTGAGATTGCAGCGCTTCGTATAGCTAATGAGGATGTTACCTTAAAAGAGCTAGGCGAAATGCTGACAACGGGTCAAGTAAGTAAATCAGGTATTAATCATCGTCTCCGGAAACTAGATCAGATTGCAGAGCGCCTTAGAAGCGGAGAAACACCAGCGCAAGTAGGGCTGAAAATCAGTAATAGTTAATTAAAAAGAAAAGGATGCGAATTAGAATGTCAAAATTATTTTCAGAATATAAATTAAAAGATGTAACGCTAAAAAACAGAATTGTTATGTCGCCAATGTGTATGTATTCAGTAGAAAATAAAGACGGGATTGCAACAGACTTTCATTTTGCACACTATGTCTCGAGAGCTGCTGGTGGTACAGGGCTTGTCATTTTAGAAGCTACGGCTGTTCAAGAAGTAGGCCGGATTTCTGAATTTGATTTAGGGTTATGGAATGACGAGCAAGTTCCAGCTTTGAAAAAATTAGTAGATGGACTTCATTATCACGGAGCAAAAGCAGGAATTCAATTAGCGCACGCTGGAAGAAAAGCTGTATTACCAGGTGAAATAGTTGCTCCTTCTGCAATTGCTTTTGATGAAAAGTCAGACAAACCAGTAGAGCTTACGAAAGAAGCGATTAAAGAGGTTGTGGCTGATTTTAAACGTGCAGCTTATCGTGCAAAAGAAGCGGGATTTGATGTGATTGAGATTCACGCTGCTCATGGTTATTTAATTCACCAATTCTTATCACCAATTACGAATCGTCGCGAAGATAATTACGGTGGACCTGCTGGTAATCGATATAAAATTTTAAGTGATATTATTAAAGCAGTGAAGGAAGTATGGGATGGCCCGATTATCGTTCGAGTTTCCGCTACTGACTATGCACATGGTGGTTTGCAACTAGAAGATCATATTCCTTTTGCAAAATGGATGAAAGCAGATGGCGTGGAATTAATTGATGTTAGTACAGGTGGTTTAGTTAATGTAGCACCACCAGTTTTCCCGGGTTATCAAGTGCCATTCGCGGATGAAATTCGTCGCGGGGCGGGTATTGCGACCGGGGCGCTTGGGCTTATTACACGAGGCGAACAAGCAGAAGAAATTTTGTGTAATGAACGAGCTGATTTAATTATTGTTGGTCGTGAATTATTACGAAATCCTTATTTTGCTAAAGACGCAGCCAAACAATTAGGCGAAACAATTGAAGCACCAAAACAATATTCACGCGCGTGGAAATAAGTAAAAAGCTGGAAGTTCAGAAACTCTGAACTTCCAGCTTTTTTAGTAGAAATTAATTAATAGTTACATTCCAATCATAAGAGCATACGCCTCCAGTAGCATAATTGTGATTATACGAGACATCTAATTTATACTCACCAGGACTTAGAGCGGATGTATCCACTGTTATGGTGTTGCCTTCCTCATTAACCGTCGTCGGAAGCTGGATTACACTAATCCCGATATATTCTCCCGTAACTTCTGGGCTGACTAACATATTAGTTTCTTCCATTTGGAAATAAATAGGTAAATCAATAGTACAGGTATCGCCCTGATTAATAGTTTGATCAGGAAGCTCTCCGTTTTGACTTTGAACATAGATGGTATCTAATACATTAGACGGTAGTTCAGTTAAAAAATTGTAATCTAAGTTTAAGGATTCTAAACTAGGTAAGTTGGTGTAGTTAACCATCGTACCAGTTAAATTGTTATGTCTTAAATTTAAATCAGTTAATTTAGGTAAATTTTGAAAATCAGGTGTATTGGTTAATAAATTTGCATTTAAATCTAAAAATGTGAGATTTGGTATATTTTGAAAATCAGGAATAGTTGTCAATTGGTTAGAACTTAGATCCAACGTAATAAGTAAAGGAATATTATTAAAATTAGGAAGTTCATCGCTTGTAATTAACATTTCAGACATATACAGCTGTTTTAAAGCAGGCATTCCAGTGAAATCAGGAATAGAACCGATTAAATTATTTCCGCTCATTGTAATGGTATCCATTTCAGGATAATTTTGGTAGTTTGGAAGGGACAAGTTTCTAGTTAATCTTCCAGGTGGATCAGCAAAAAATAACGTTTTTAAATGTGGGATGGTTGTAATATCAGGGAACTCCGTTAGTTTAGCCCCAAATTCCATAATACTTACATCTGTGACATTGTTAAACATGGCACGTTCTAGTAATTGCATGGAATCATTCGTAATCGTACTTGTTTCAAATCCCAAACCAGTTAATGCATCCAAATCATCTTGATCAATAACATCATTCACAGAGTCTTTGTTTAAATTTTTAGCCATATCTTTGGCTAATCCATCATCTGGGAAAACATCAATAATTGGAGCAGGTAGTGGATATAAATCAGAAGCAGCTTTTGCCTTCAGATCTAAACCAGTAAAGCATAGTGACAGAATGGCTAATAATAAAGCTGTGCTTAAAAACATTAAAACTTTTCTCAATGTATTCAGTCCTTTCTTTTTTAGAGGTCTAAAGAATAACACGAAAAAACTAAGAAAAAATATTTACACCATATATGAACATTTTTTTGTACGAAAATCTACAAATGTTGTATATTTTTCAATCTATTTATGGTACTATGAATAATAGTTTTCAAGTTAGTTTAAAAATACACATATAAATTAACTGAAAATTGGAATTTAAAAAGGAGGAATTTTTATGACGAAAGTTAATTCTTTTTTCAGAAAAAAGAGTTTTCATAACCCAGCGACTGATAAACATCATTTGAACAAATCGTTAGGAGCGTTTGATTTAACGATGCTTGGAGTCGGAGCGGTTGTTGGGGGAGGGATATTTATTCTTCCAGGACAGGTAGCTTCTGTCATTGCGGGACCAGGAATTATTATTTCTTTTATTATTGCGGGAATTGCTTGCTGTTTGGCGGCATTATGTTATTCGGAATTTGCTTCTAAATTACCAGTCGCAGGTAGCGCATATACTTACAGTTATCATGTGTTCGGGGAAGGCGTTGCGTGGATTTTAGGGTGGTCACTGATTTTAGAATACGGTCTGGCTGTTGCAGCAATCGCAAGTGGTTGGTCTTCTTATATGAAGAGTCTACTAGCAGGATTTGACTTACATATTCCAACGGCGATTTCTTCAGCATATGACCCGAGTGCAGGAACTTATTTTGATTTACTTGCATTTGTAGTGGTTATGGTAATTGGTATTTTACTTAGTTTCGGTATTCGTGAATCCACACGGGTGAATAATATTATGGTTTTAGTAAAAATTGCGGTGGTTGTATTATTTATTTTAGTAGGAGCTTTCTATGTGAAACCTGATAATTGGACGCCGTTCTTGCCGTTTGGTGTACAAGGGGTCATTACAGGAGCTTCCACAGTCTTCTTTGCTTATATCGGCTTTGATGCTGTATCAAGTGCCGCGGAAGAAGTGAAAAATCCACAAAAAAATATGCCAATAGGAATTATTTCTTCACTGGCAGTCTGTACACTTCTTTATATTTTACTTTCTGCAGTTCTAACAGGAGTTGTTCCATATACAGATTTAGTTGATGTTAGTGCACCTGTTGCCTTTGCGCTTCAAGCAATTAATCAAAACTGGATTGCTGGGTTACTGTCAGTTGGTGCGATTGTTGGGATGACAACGGTTGTACTTGTTATGTCTTATGGTGGTACACGCTTGTTATTCGCAATGGGACGTGACGGATTATTACCAAAATCGTTCTCAAAAATCAGCAAAAATGACACACCTGTTAGAAATACGATGATTTTTGCGACAGTAATGGGACTAATTGCTTCTACTGTACCGATGGCAGATTTAGCACAATTAATTAACATTGGTACTTTGTTTGCTTTTGCGATGGTTTCTATTGGGATTTTCTTCTTACGGAGAAATCCAGACTTGAATCAAAAAGGATTTAAAACGCCATTTTATCCAGTAGTACCAGCACTTTCCTTTTTACTTTGTGTATATTTAATGATTAACTTATCTAAAACAACATGGATTGCATTCGGTATTTGGTTTGTGATAGGAATACTAGTGTATACATTCTATGGAAGAAAACATTCAGCATTGCGTATAAAATAAGGTATAAAAAAAGAGGTTTTGCATTTTGTGCAAAACCTCTTTTTTTATTAGCCTTTTAAGCCAGATTTATTAATGATAATATCATCAATTAAGCCGTAATCTTTTGCTTCTTGTGCAGTCATGAAATTATCACGATCTGTATCGCGAGCAATGACTTCATATGGTTGACCAGTTTTCTCAGCCATAATCGTATTCATACGTTCTTTGATTTTTAAAATGTGGCGAGCAGCGATCTCGATTTCAGTTGCTTGACCTTGAGCACCGCCAAGTGGTTGGTGAATCATAATTTCAGCGTTTGGCAAGGCAAAACGTTTGCCATTTGCACCAGCTGTTAGTAAGAATGAGCCCATGGAAGCTGCCATACCCATGCCGATTGTTTGTACGTCCGCTTTAACGAAATTCATTGTATCGTAAATGGCCATACCAGCTGAAATACTTCCACCTGGAGAATTGATGTACAGGAAAATATCTTTTTCAGGATCTTGTGCATCTAAGAATAATAATTGAGAAACGATGGAATTCGCCACGTTGTCATCAATTGCAGATCCTAACATAATAATTCTGTCTTTTAATAAACGGGAATAAATGTCATATGCACGTTCACCGCGGCTAGTTTGTTCAATTACTGTTGGAATTAAGTTCATATCAAGATTCCTCCTGTTAAATGTAAATTTTAAATTAGCTTTGTTTATATCATACACGAATGGTCAAACTAGGTCAAACGATAAAGTCTGAAGCGAATTATTTCTATAAAATTTAACAAAAAGGTATAATGAACTATACTGAAAGGAAGGTGCATCATGAAGAAAATGACGAAGATTGGAATGTTTTTTGCTGTGTTTACGTTAGCTGTAGTTCTTTTTCAAACAACTGCTTCAGCTCATGGATACATATCAAAACCGGCAAGCCGTGTTTATTTAGCAAACAAAGGGATTAATGTTGGGGTCGGATCAGCGCAATATGAACCACAAAGCGTGGAAGCTCCAAAAGGTTTTCCAATAAGTGGACCTGCTGACGGGAGTATTGCAGGGGGAGGCAAATATTCGCTGTTAGACGAGCAATCTGCAAGTCGTTGGGCAAAAGTAGATATAGAATCTGGCCCATTAACTGTAGAATGGACGTTGACTGCGCCACACAAAACAAGCAGTTGGCAATATTTTATTACTAAAAAAGGTTGGGACCCAAATAAACCACTAACAAGATCATCGTTAGAGCCACTTGCAACGATTGAAGCTGATGGAAGTGTACCTAATGCTTTAGCAAAACAAGAAATTAATATCCCAAATGATCGGTCAGGATACTATTTAATACTTGGCGTTTGGAACATTGCGGATACAGGTAATGCGTTCTATCAAGTTATTGATGCAAATATTATTAATTCTGATATAACACCAGTTGCTGACACAGAAGAGCCAACGAAACCGACAAATTTAGCAGCGACAACTACCACTAAGACTGTAAGTTTGGCCTGGAATGCTTCTACTGATAATGTAGGAATCAAAGGTTATGAAATTTTACGTGACGGAGTAGTAATTGGAGAAAGTCAAACAGCTTCTTATGAAGATACAACTGTAGAATCAAATACCGCATACACTTACACTGTTCGGGCAAAAGATTTCGCCGGAAACAAATCTACATTAAGCAATAGCATTAATGTGACGACAAAAGAAGTGCCAGCAGTGGATAATGAAGCACCAACAGCACCGAAAAGTTTAATGTCACATGGTCAAACGGATACAACTATTGCTCTTTGTTGGCAAGCCTCAACAGATAATGTAGAAGTGAAAAATTATGAAATTTATCGTAATAATACAAAAATAGCAACATCCACAAAAACCATGTTTGAAGATACAAAACTAGCCAGCAATACAAGCTATAATTATAAAGTTTATGCAGTAGATACATCTGGCAATCGTTCATTAGTAAGCAATGAAATCACTATTAAAACAAAAACGCTAGACCCACTGAACACCTGGAAATCGGACCAAATTTACAATGCAGGTGACCAAGTTTACTATAACGGAGTAGCTTATACAGCAAAATGGTGGACAAAAGGTAACACTCCAGATACAAGTGATGTTTGGCAAACAGCAAGTACAGATATCCAAACCTGGAATGTTCAAAAAGCCTATAATGGCGGAGATAAAGTTACGTATAACGGAAAAACATACCAAGCGAAATGGTGGGTACGAGGTGAGAAGCCTGATAGTTCATCCATTTGGACATTATTAAATTAATACTTGAGCCAGCAAATCTTCGGAGGCGCTGGCTTCTTCATTTAAAATAAAACTTGTAAAACACTACGAATTTCGCTATAATTATTATTCGTACGGTAAGCATTTCTGGCATACATATAGCCCTCGTGGTGCAACGGATAGCACGTAAGATTCCGGTTCTTAAAATGGGGGTTCGATTCCCTCCGAGGGCATAATGAAAAAACATCTTACAACTGGCAAAAACCATTGTGTAAGATGTTTTTTCATTTTAATTAAAAATCGTATTTTTTACTTTCCAATCTTCTAGTTTAATGAAAACCCAGAAACCATAAATTCCGATAGTAATTATCGTTAGTAAAAGCCATTTGACCCAATGACCAAAAAGACTTACTGCGGAACCTTGAAATTTCAAGCGTCTTCCTTCAATAACAGTATGATTGATTTTCCAGCCATAGACCATACATAAAGCCCATGGATAACAAATGCCAAACGTGCAAAGTGTTACTAAAGTGCCAAGTATTGTCCAACCAATATACTGTAACAAACCTCCGTCAAAAAATGATGTTCTCCCGTTTCGTGTTTCCATGTAGTTTTGTTCTACCATTCTTCGTACCAACTTTCTTTTTAATATTTATATAATCGTCAGAACGTTTATACTGATGTAGTGAGCGCTAATATTGATACTACCATGAATGGAAGAAGAAAAGAATATCAGGTTTAACATTTTCGTGAATGGAAGTGATTTCATCATATTTTTAGCAACAAAAAATTTCCCTACTTCAATCCGTCATTTTCTGGTAAAATATAAATCAGCAAGGGAGGCGCTTATTTTGGCTGCTAGTTTGAAAGACCGATTAGAAGAAGAAGTAAGAACATATAGTGCTGACAATAATTTAACCGTTCAAACGATTGATTTTTTATATGCAGGGCCCCATATGCGAGGGAGACATTCGCTTGTTCTCGCGTTCACGGAAGCGGGTATTTTTACGTTTGTTTTTAAATTAAGTGACGCGGAAATGCACTTTTTGGATGGGAAGACTGTCCAGCAAATTGCACTTGAGAAAAAGAAATTGGTTTATCGTTTATATATTCGTGCAGTGACCGAAGAAGGAGAGCTGGAGGAAGGAAAATATCTTGTTAGTAAGCGTGTTCTAGGACGTAAATGGCATAAAGAAACACTAGAAAAGCTCATTAATAAAAACCTTCCATTACTAACTGCAACAAAATAAGAAAGGTGGGGTGATGATGGAAAAGAAGCGGACTCGAGCAGAAGAATTAGGAATAACTAGAAGAAAAATTTTGGATACAGCACGTGATTTATTTATGGAAAAGGGTTACCGGGCAGTTTCTACAAGAGAAATAGCTAAAATTGCCAACATTACCCAACCGGCACTGTATCATCACTTTGAAGATAAAGAATCCCTATATATTGAAGTGGTTCGTGAATTGACGCAAAATATCCAGGTGGAAATGCATCCAATTATGCAAACGAACAAAGCAAAAGAAGAACAATTACATGATATGTTAATTATGTTAATTGAGGAACATCCCACCAATATTCTATTAATGATTCACGATATTCTTAATGAAATGAAACCAGAGAATCAATTTTTACTTTATAAATTATGGCAAAAAACCTATTTAGAACCATTTCAACAATTTTTTGAGCGTCTAGAAAATGCTGGTGAATTGCGTAATGGTATCAGTGCTGAGACCGCTGCAAGATACTGTTTGTCCACTATTAGCCCTCTTTTTTCAGGGAAAGGTAGCTTTGCGCAAAAGCAAACGACTACAGAACAAATCGATGAATTAATCAACTTAATGATGTTTGGCATATGTAAAAAAGAGGTATAAATTAGCGTGCTTCTTTTTTTGACGTTTCACTTATCGAATGATAAACGAAAAAACAAGCAAACTAAAGGGGGATTTATAATGAAAGATGGATTTTTAAGTAAAATTGCCAGTGGAGTTGGTGGCAAGAAAGGTCGGTTTATAACATTAGGTATTTGGATTATCGCAATTATTATTTTACAGTTTTTCTTTCCAAAAGCAGCTGATTATAAAGATGACGCCGCGAAAGATTTACCGAATTCAGAGCCTTCTGTTGTCGCCCAAAAGCTCATTGATGACAAATTTGCTGGAACGGACGGGGTACCAGCACTTATCACTTGGTATCGTTCAACAGGTTTAACAAACGAAGACTTAGTTAATTTTCAAAAATACAGCAAAGAATTGACCGAAAACCCAGTAGACTATCAAAAAATGGCAGTTCCTTACGATAAAATGCCACCCGTTGCGCTCAAACAACAAGTTTCTAAAGACGGAACTACTTTTATTCAAACCGTTATTATGAAAGATAGCGCGACTTCAGACCAACTAACAGAAAGCTTCAAGCAACTTGAATCAGCGGCTAAAACAACAATTGGAGAAGATCCATTTGCACAGAAAGTATCCGCTGATGATACGCTTGTTGCTCGGACAACGGGACCGGCTGGTATTAGCGTGGATGCGAGTGGACTATTTAAAGATGCGGACGTTTCGCTGCTAATCGGAACAGTACTACTTGTTTTAGTCTTTTTACTAGTAATTTATCGTTCGCCAATTTTAGCGTTAATTCCTTTGATTGCAGTTGGTTTTGCCTACTTAGTAATTACGCCAATTCTTGGTTTGCTCGCGAAAGAAGGTATTATCACATATGGCTCACAAGGGCTCTCGATAATGACCGTATTACTATTTGGCGCCGGTACGGATTATTGTTTATTCTTAATTTCCAGATTCCGTAGCCATCTGCACACTGAGAAAAACAGATTCCAAGCATTTAAAGAAGCATTTAGCGGAACAGCAGGCGCAATTGCACTTAGTGGGTTGACTGTAATGGCCGCACTACTTCTATTATTAGCAGCAGAATATGGTTCATTTCACAATTTCGCCGTACCATTTAGTTTAGCGATTTTCATTATGATGATTTCTTCGCTAACGCTTGTCCCAGCGCTTCTAGGAATATTCGGTCGTGTATCATTCTGGCCATTTGTCCCAAGAACAGTAGAAATGGAAGAAACACGTGCGAAGAAAAAAGGAAAAACGCCAAAACACCACAAAGAAAACCGTTTTTGGCATAAAATTGGGGAAATGTCTGCGAAACATCCCGTACGAATTTTAATTATCACTTTGATTATTTTAATTGGATGTGGGATTTTTACAACTCAAGTGAAATATACGTATGACACACTTTCGACGTTCCCAGAAGATATGCCATCTCGGGAAGGATTTACCTTAATTAGTGATCATTTCGGTGCTGGTATGCTTGCGCCGATGGAAGTAGTTGTGAACTCCAAAGAATCAATGAAGAGTTCGCTTGAAAATGTGGATGGAGTGGCTTCAGTTACTGGCCCAGAACGAAGCAAAGGTTATCAAAAATATACACTTATTTTAAAAGATAACCCTTATAGCAATGAAGCGATGGATGTTGTTCCAAAAGTACGTGCCGCCGCTGACAAAGGAAATGACGTATATATTGCGGGACAAACTGCGACACAATATGATGATCGCGCGGTGACAGAGCACGATGAAAAAGTGATTATTCCACTTGTTATCGCTTTGATTGCGATTTTACTTTTATGCTACTTGCGCTCGATTACAGCAATGCTTTACTTAGTCGCTACAGTTCTCTTGTCCTTCGTTGGAGCGCTCGGCCTCGGTTGGGTCATCATTCATTATGCGATGGGTGTGGAGGCGATTTCTGGTTTGATTCCGCTCTATGCCTTTGTTTTCATCGTTGCACTCGGGGAAGATTACAATATCTTTATGATTTCTAGTATTTGGAAAAACAGCAAGAAGATGCCACTTCGAAAAGCGATTACAGAAGGAGTTGGACAAACTGGTGGGGTTATCACATCTGCAGGTTTAATTTTAGCAGGAACTTTCGGAGTCTTGACTACACTACCAATTCAGCTCTTAGTACAATTTGGCTTAATTACAGCAATTGGTGTCTTGCTCGATACGTTCATTGTCCGCCCATTCCTAGTTCCATCGATTACTGTGCTCCTTGGAAAATGGGCATTCTGGCCAGGTAAACAGCATAAAATGACAAAATGAAAACGTCTTTGAAAAATCTCTTGTCTATTCCTCTGAAAAGTATATAATAGATGTATCTAAAAGGAGGAACGACAGAAAATGAGAGTAATTGATACCCACTGTGATGCGCTTTACAAGTTGCAGGCTGGAAAAGGAAAATACACTTTCCAAGATGCGGAAGAACTTGATGTGAATTTTGAACGGCTTATAGAGGCTAAAATGTTACTACAAGGATTCGCTATTTTTCTTGATGAAGATATCCCGGTTGAACATAAATGGAAGAAAGCGGTTGAGCAAGTTAATATTTTTAAACAACACGTACTGCACAAAGGTGGAATCATTCATCATGTGAAAAAATGGTGTGATTTAGAAAATCTACCTGAAGATAAAATTGGCGCGATGTTGACGTTAGAAGGCATTGAACCAATTGGACGTGATTTAGATAAATTAACGCAATTACTTGATGGTGGCGTATTATCTGTCGGACTAACGTGGAACAACGCCAACTTGGCAGCGGATGGCATTATGGAAGAACGCGGTGCAGGACTAACTCGCTTCGGAAAAGACATTATCCATCTTTTAAATGAAAGAAAAGTATTCACGGATGTTTCTCACTTGAGTGTAAAAGCTTTTTGGGAAACGTTGGAACAAGCTGAGTTTGTTATTGCCAGTCATTCAAGCGCCAAAGCAATTTGTGCCCATCCTAGAAACTTAGATGACGAACAAATCAAAGCGATGATTGAGCATGACGCAATGATTCATGTAATCTTCCATCCACTTTTCACAACCAATGATGGCGTGGCTGATATAGAAGATGTTATTCGTCATATTGATCACATTTGCGAGCTTGGCGGGATGAAAAACATTGGTTTCGGTTCAGATTTTGATGGTATCCCAGATCATGTCAAAGGCCTCGAACACGCCGGTAAATACCAAAATTTCCTTGAAACACTGGGAAAACATTATACAAAAGAAGAGGTAGAAGGATTTGCATCGCGCAACTTTTTAAACCATTTACCAAAATAAACGAAAGTTCAAGCGCTGTAAGAAGTGCTTGGACTTTTTTTGAAATAGAACAAAGAGAATCTGCTGTAATTTGAAAAATGGCATGTTATAATGAAGACAATAAATGGAATTTAGTTTGGTATAAGTATATCAGACGAATTTTTAATGGAGGTTTTAATGTGCGTTTAGAATCTAATTTCGTCCAAAAGCAACAACAAAAGCAGTCACAGAAATTAAATATGACGCAACAATTGTCCCAGTCTATTGCAATGCTTCAATTTGCAACGGCTGATTTAGTGGCATTTTTAGAAGATAAAGCACTCGAGAACCCATTAATTGAAGTGATTCCAGGCTCGGATTTCGCAACAGATTTTTCATACAGCAGCCGTAAAAGCGCTGGAAGTTCTGATGATACAGATTGGTTGGAACAAATAGCTGATAACAAAATGACTTTAGCCGATGCGCTAAAAGAACAACTACATTTAATGGACGTAACGCAAACACAAAAAATTATCGTTTTATATTTAATAGAAAGTTTAAATGACAATGGTTATTTACAAATAGATTTGAAAGATGTTAGTGCGGCGCTTTTAATGGATGATTCTAGTGTGTTAGAAGGCCTAGAAATTTTGCAAAGCATGGAGCCAGCTGGCGTTGGTGCCAGAGATGCGCGCGAATGTATTTTACTACAAATCGAACGCTCGCCGGATGCTCCATATATTGCCTATGATGTAATCCAAAAATTTTTCACGGAATTCGCAGAGAAAAAATGGAAGAAAATCGCTTCAGAAATGGATGTTAGTTTGCAAGATATTCAAGAGGTTTCGGATTACATTCAAACCTTAAATCCGAAGCCGGGTTCTGAGTTTGAGTCCGAACGTGTCCAATATGTTGTTCCGGATTTAATTTTACTTCAACACGAAGATGAATTTGCTGTTTCACTAGCAAAACAATTTCTACCGCAAGTTCGTTTCCAAGAAGCATACTACGAAACGATGCGAGCGACTGAAGAAAAAGACGTCGCCCAGTTTCTACGTGAAAAAGCTGGCGAATTTGATTGGATTAAAAAAGGCATCGAACAACGCGAAAGTACTTTACAAAGAGTTGGTGAAGCGATTGTCAGCCATCAAAAAGCTTATTTCCTAGATAACTCGGCGCATTTACAACCATTAACCTTGAAAGAAGTGGCGGAAGAGCTAGGCGTGCATGAATCCACAGTGAGCCGTGCGGTGAATGGGAAATACATGGAAACGACGAATGGCGTATACGAATTAAAACGTTTCTTTGCGTCCGGTTTACAAAAGAAATCTTCCGAAAACGAAAACATCGGTGATATCTCAAGCACGACTATCAAAAAGTTAGTACAAGAATTTGTAGCAGCAGAAGATAAATTAAAACCATTGTCCGATCAAAAAATAGTAGATATGCTCGCAGAAAAAGAAATTCAAGTTTCAAGAAGAGCTATCGCGAAGTATCGTTTAGAGTTAAATATTCCTTCTTCCTCTAAAAGAAAAAGATTTTAAAAGACGTATTTTGTCTCACGAGCGGTATGTGGGACAAAATACGTCTTTTTAAAACAAAAAAATCACTAAGAGCATGTTTCATTTTTTAGAGAGGTGGAAAACAACTAGTGTAGCCTATTTAGAAGTTTGCAGTTTAAGAATTAATTGTAAATTTCAGGTGAATATTTCATAAATGTCCCACTTAACACTTGAAGATTTGTGCCAAGACTGTTAGAATAGGGAACGTAGGGTAGTTAAAGAACATAAAAAAAGATTCACCAGCGTAAGCAGAAAGAGAAGGGGTAAAAATCACATTGAGAGACACTTTGTTAACAAGCTGAAGTAGCTAGTTTAATAGTCTTGAAAGTTGTAAAAGCCTCTATCTCTACTTTTTTTAGTTCTAACGGGACGTCAGATGACTAAGTGGGTCATTAAGCGTCCAAAGATGAGGAGCAATTAAAAATGTCAGACTTAATTAACATTCAGAAAAAGTTATTGCCCGACGTTTTGATGATTATGCAAAAACGCTACCAAATCCTACGCTCGATTTATTTTTCTGAACCAGTTGGGAGACGGACACTTGCCGGAATGTTAGGCATGAGTGAACGCGTCCTGCGCGGTGAAGTAGAATTTTTGAAAGCACAAGGTTTAGTAGAAATTGCTTCTTCCGGAATGACCGTTACAAAAGAAGGCTTGGTCGTTTTCCGCGATTTGGAAAGTGTCATGAACCAACTTTCGGGGTTACATTCAATGGAAGAACAATTAGCGAAGAAATTGCAAATCAAAAAATGCTTGGTAGTGCAAGGTGATAGCGATGATACACCATGGGTCCGCGAAGAAATGGGTCGTGTGGCTGTTGAACAATTAGACATGGCGCTCACCGAAAAAAGAAACATCGTCGCAGTTATGGGCGGCTCTACAATGGCAACTGTTGCCGAAATGATGACAACTGATTTCGCAAAAGGCAGAGAACTACTTTTCGTTCCCGGTCGTGGAGGTATTGGTGAAGACCTTGACAATCAAGCGAATACAATTTGTGATAAGATGGCAACAAAGACAAACACAAAACACCGCGTTCTCTACGTTCCAGAGCAATTAGGCGAAGAAGCCTATCGTTCGTTACTGAAAGAACCGGCAATTCAAGAAGGCTTACGATTAGTACAATCCGCAAATGCTATTATTTTAGGCATAGGTGATGCGCTCGCTATGGCGAAACGCAGACATACCGGCGAAGATGTACTTGAAAAAATCATCCATCGTAAAGCTGTTGGTGAAGCATTTGGCTATTATTTTGATGAGCAGGGCGAGGTTGTACATAAGGTCCCTACATTCGGTCTTCAATTCGAAGACTTAGCGCAAATCCCGCACATTATCGCTGTTGCAGGCGGCACATCGAAAGCCAAAGCAATCAAATCGTATATGAAAAGTGCTCCAAAAAATACGATTCTAATCACGGATGAAGGAGCAGCAAAATCGCTTTTAAAAGGGAGTAATACCCTTTTGAAATAAAAAACACTATTTTCAAGGAGGAAATTGACTTATGACAGTTAAAGTTGGTATTAATGGTTTTGGACGTATCGGACGTCTAGCATTCCGTCGTATTCAAAATGTGGAAGGAATTGAAGTTGTTGCAATCAATGACTTAACAGACGCTAAAATGTTAGCTCACCTGTTAAAATATGATACAACTCAAGGCCGTTTTGACGGTGAAGTAGAAGTACATGATGGTTTCTTCAAAGTAAACGGTAAAGAAGTTAAAGTATTAGCTAACCGTAACCCAGAAGAACTTCCATGGGGTGACCTAGGAGTAGACATCGTTCTAGAATGTACTGGTTTCTTCACAGCGCAAGACAAAGCTGAATTACACATTAAAGCTGGCGCTAAAAAAGTTGTTATCTCCGCTCCAGCAACTGGCGATATGAAAACAATCGTTTACAATGTAAACCATGAAACATTAGACGGAACTGAAACAGTTATCTCTGGCGCAAGCTGTACTACTAACTGTTTAGCTCCTATGGCTAAAGTTTTAGAAGACAAATTTGGTGTTGTTGAAGGTCTAATGACTACAATTCACGCTTACACTGGTGACCAAAATACATTAGATGCTCCACATCCAAAAGGTGACTTCCGTCGTGCACGTGCTGCTGCCGAAAATATTATCCCTAATACAACTGGTGCTGCTAAAGCTATCGGTGAAGTATTACCAACACTTAAAGGTAAATTAGACGGAGCTGCTCAACGTGTTCCAGTTCCAACTGGTTCTCTTACTGAGTTAGTAACAGTTCTTGACAAAAAAGTTACTGTTGATGAAGTAAATGCAGCTATGGAAGCAGCTTCTGATCCAGAAACATTCGGTTACACTAGTGACCAAGTTGTTTCTTCTGACATCAAAGGTATGACTTTCGGTTCATTATTTGACGAAACTCAAACAAAAGTTCTTACAGTTGGCGATCAACAATTAGTTAAAACTGTAGCTTGGTACGATAACGAAATGAGCTACACTGCTCAATTAGTACGTACTTTAGAATACTTTGCAAAAATCGCTAAATAATTAGCAGATTAATTTTACTGAAGTGCTAGTCACATCAGCAATAACAAGAATAAGCGGAGACACTATTGTTTCCGCTTATTTTCTGAAATAACGGGGGCGACCCCAATCCTTTAAAATTAATGGAGGAACTCTAAATGGCTAAAAAAGTTGTAACTGATTTAGATTTAAAAGACAAAAAAGTTTTAGTTCGTGTTGACTTTAACGTGCCAATGAAAGACGGCAAAATCACTAACGACAACCGTATTGTTGCTGCACTTCCAACAATTGAGTACATCTTAGAACAAAACGGTAAAGCAATTCTATTTTCTCACCTTGGAAAAGTAAAAACAGAAGAAGATAAAGAAGGAAAATCTCTTCGTCCAGTAGCCGCTCGTTTAAGCGAATTACTTGGAAAAGAAGTGAAATTCGTTCCAACTACTCGTGGTCCAGAACTTGAAAAAGCAATTGACGAATTAAAAGACGGCGAAGTACTTCTTTTTGAAAATACACGTTTTGAAGATATTGATGGTAAAAAAGAAAGCAAAAATGATCCAGAACTTGGAAAATACTGGGCTAGCCTTGGCGACGTTTTCGTAAATGACGCTTTCGGTACTGCTCACCGTGCGCACGCGTCTAACGTTGGAATCGCTTCTAACCTAGAATCAGCGGCCGGATTTTTGATGGAAAAAGAAATTAAATTCATCGGCGGTGTAGTTGATAATCCAGCACGTCCACTAGTAGCAATCCTAGGTGGCGCAAAAGTTTCTGACAAAATCGGCGTTATCGAAAACTTACTTACAAAAGCAGACAAAGTACTTGTCGGCGGCGGAATGACTTTCACTTTCATGGCAGCTCAAGGTCAAGAAATTGGTAAATCTCTTTTAGAAGCAGATAAAGTTGAACTTGCTAAAGGCTTACTTGAAAAAGCTGGCGATAAATTAGTATTACCAGTTGATGCAGTTGTATCTAAAGAATTCAGTAACGATGCTCCTTTCCACACAGTTGATGCAGATAAAATGCCTGCTGACGAAATGGGACTAGATATTGGTCAAGCTACAATTGACTTATTCACAAAAGAACTTCAAGGCGCTAAAACAGTTGTATGGAATGGTCCAATGGGCGTATTCGAACTTAGCAACTTTGCTAAAGGTACAATTGGCGTTTGTGAAGCTATTGCAAACTTAACTGATGCAACAACTATCATCGGTGGTGGCGATTCTGCAGCAGCAGCTATGGACTTAGGCTTTGCTGACAAATTCACACATATTTCTACTGGTGGCGGTGCATCTTTAGAGTATCTTGAAGGTAAAGAGCTTCCTGGTGTTGCTTCTATTAGCGACAAATAAGCTGAACCAAAAATAATTTTTAATATCGAGAGGATGTTTATCCAAATGCGTAAACCAATTATTGCTGGTAACTGGAAAATGAACAAAACTGCTGCAAAAGCAGGACAATTTGCAGAAGACGTAAAAAATAACGTGCCATCAAGCGATGCTGTTGAATCAGTAGTTGCTGCACCGGCTCTATTTTTACAAGAATTAGTTCGTCTTACTGAAGGAACTAATCTTCGTGTATCTGCACAAAACTGTTATTTTGAAGACGAAGGTGCTTTCACTGGCGAAATTAGCCCGTTTGCACTTGCTGACTTAGGCGTTTCTTATGTTATTATCGGACACTCTGAACGTCGTGAGTACTTCCACGAAACAGACGAAGATATTAACAAAAAAGCACATGCAATCTTCAAACACGGCATGACACCAATCATTTGCTGTGGTGAAACATTAGATCAACGTGAAGCTGGTCAAACAGATACTTGGGTACGTGGTCAAATCCGTGCAGCTCTTGCTGGATTAACGGAAGAACAAGTAATCAAATCTGTTATTGCTTATGAACCAATTTGGGCAATCGGTACTGGGAAATCTTCTACAAGTGCTGATGCAAACGAAACTTGTGCAGTTATTCGTGCAGAAGTTGCTGACGCTGTATCTCAAAAAGCAGCAGACGCAGTTCGTATTCAATACGGCGGTAGCGTAAAACCTGAAAACATTGCTGATTATCTTGCAGAGTCCGACATTGACGGCGCTCTTGTAGGTGGAGCAAGCTTAGAACCAGCATCGTTCTTAGCATTATTGGAGGCAGTAAAATAAAATGAGTAAATCACCTGTAGCAATTATTATCCTCGATGGTTTTGGTAAACGTGCAGAAACAGTAGGTAATGCTGTAGCTCAAGCAAACAAACCAAATTTCGACCGTTATTGGGCTAATTTTCCTCACGGGGAACTTAAAGCTGCTGGTCTTGATGTTGGCCTTCCAGAAGGTCAAATGGGTAACTCTGAAGTTGGCCATACAAACATCGGAGCTGGACGTATTGTCTACCAAAGCTTAACTCGTATTGATAAAGCTATTGAAGAAGGCGAATTCCAAGAGAATAAAGCCCTAAACAATGCTTTCACTCATACAAAAGAAAACAACTCAGATCTACATCTTTTCGGCCTACTATCAGACGGCGGCGTGCATAGTCACATTAATCACCTCGTTGCACTTTTAGAAACTGCGAAAGATAAAGGCGTGAAAAACGTTTATATCCATGCATTCCTTGATGGACGTGACGTGGCTCCACAATCCTCACTAGAATATTTAGAAACACTAGAAAAAGCTATTAGTGACTTAAACTATGGCGCGATTGCTACTGTTTCTGGACGTTTCTACGCGATGGATCGTGATAAACGCTGGGAACGTGTTGAAAAAGCATACAAAGCAATCGTAAGCGCTGAAGGTGAAAAATTTGAAGATCCAATCGAACTTGTCAAAGCTTCTTATGCTAATGACAAAAATGATGAATTCGTTGTTCCTGCTATCATTACTAAAGATGGTAAACCTGTTGCAACAGTTAAAGACAACGATGCAGTTATTTTCTTCAATTTCCGTCCTGATCGTGCGATTCAACTTTCTAATGCATTCACTGATAAAGAATGGGATCATTTCGACCGTGGGGCAGATCACCCTAAAAACATCAAATTTGTGACAATGACTCTTTACAACCCAAGCGTTGATGCTGAAGTTGCTTTCGAGCCAATTGAAATGAAAAATGTTATCGGCGAAGTACTTTCTAATGAAGGCCTTGCGCAACTGCGTATTGCTGAAACAGAAAAATATCCACACGTAACATTCTTTATGAATGGTGGTCGAAATGAGGAATTCCCTGGTGAAAGCCGGATTCTAATCAATTCGCCAAAAGTAGAAACATACGATTTGCAACCTGAAATGAGCGCATATGAAGTAACAGATGCACTTGTGGAAGACATTAAAAACGACAAACACGATGCGATCATCTTAAACTTCGCAAACCCAGACATGGTTGGACACTCAGGTATGCTTGAGCCAACTATTAAGGCAATCGAAGCAGTAGATGAAAATCTTGGTCGTGTAGTAGACCTTATTTTAGAAAAAGGTGGTTCAGCTATTATCTTTGCTGACCATGGTAACTCTGAAACAATGTCTACTCCAGAAGGAAAACCGCATACTGCGCACACTACCGTTCCAGTTCCAGTAATTGTAACGAAAAAAGGTGTTACGCTGCGTGAAGGTGGTCGTCTGGCTGACGTTGCGCCAACAATGCTTGACTTGCTTGGCGTTAAAAAACCTGCCGAAATGACAGGCGAAAGTTTAATTCAAAAATAATTTTAGTTATTACTTTAGTTTTTTTGCAAACAGAGCTACAATAAATACGAATTTAAAAACGGATGGGTCTTTGAATTTGAAGTGAATATTATGTTCATTTCAATCAATTAATCCCAACAAAGGAGAGAATTATAAATGTCTATTATTACTGAAGTTTATGCTCGCGAAGTCTTAGATTCCCGTGGTAACCCAACTGTTGAGGTTGAAGTTTATACTGAAGCTGGTGCGTTTGGTCGCGCTTTAGTTCCAAGTGGTGCTTCAACTGGTGAATACGAAGCTGTAGAATTACGCGATGGCGACAAAGCTCGTTACCTTGGAAAAGGTGTTTTAAAAGCTGTTGAAAACGTAAACGACATTATTGCTGACAAAATTATCGGTTTTGACGTAACTGACCAAATCGGAATTGACAAAGCAATGATCGAACTTGATGGTACACCTAACAAAGGTAAATTAGGTGCTAACGCTATTCTTGGTGTTTCTTTAGCTGCTGCTCGTGCTGCTGCTGACGAACTAGGCGTACATTTATATGAATATCTTGGCGGAGTGAACGGTAAAGTTCTTCCAGTTCCAATGATGAACATCCTTAACGGCGGAGAACATGCTGATAACAATGTCGACGTTCAAGAATTTATGGTAATGCCTGTTGGAGCTCCAAACTTTAAAGAAGCTCTACGTATGGGTGCTGAAATCCTACACGCACTTAAAGCTGTTCTTAAAGGTAAAGGCTTAAACACTGGTGTTGGTGATGAAGGTGGATTCGCTCCAAACCTTAAATCCAATGAAGAAGCTCTTGAAACAATCATGCAAGCAATTAAAGATGCTGGTTACAAACCTGGCGAAGAAGTTAAACTTGCGATGGATGCTGCATCAAGTGAGTTCTATAACCGTGAAACTGGTAAATACGAACTTAAAGGTGAAGGCGTAACTCGTACTTCTGAAGAAATGGTAACTTGGTATGAAGAAATGATTACTAAATACCCAATCATCTCTATTGAAGATGGTCTAGACGAAAATGACTGGGACGGATTCAAACTACTTACAGAACGTATTGGTGACCGCGTTCAATTAGTAGGTGACGATCTATTTGTAACTAACACAACTAAACTTAAAGAAGGTATCGAAAAAGGTATCGCTAACTCCATCCTAATCAAAGTTAACCAAATCGGTACTTTGACTGAAACATTGGATGCAATTGAAATGGCTAAACGCGCTGGCTACACTGCAGTTATCTCTCACCGTTCTGGTGAAACAGAAGATTCCACAATCGCTGACATTGCAGTAGCTACAAACGCTGGTCAAATCAAAACTGGTGCACCTACTCGTACTGACCGTGTTGCAAAATATAACCAATTACTCCGCATCGAAGACAATTTGGCTGATCTTGCTGAATATCATGGTAACGACACTTTCTACAACTTAAAAAAATAAGTTGATTGAATAAAACGCTAAACTCCGCGAAAAGCAACATCTTCGCGGAGTTTTTTCTGTTTTAAAAATAACGAGAGGGGTAATGATTTGGAAGAGGAGGTAATGCTGATGAAAGTAAAAAATAGTCAGGCCTCAAAAGTGCTCGAAACTCCGAAAATCAAAGACGCTGTGGTGCATGAAAAAAGCCACCCCTTAGCGGAAAAGCATTCTGTACAAAAGAAAATCATTAACGCAGATATGCCCCAACAACAGTTTCATCGAAGACTTATGAAATAAACGGTGCGCCTGATTCTAGCTTTAAAAGAATCAGGCGTATTTTAATTAAAATGAAAGCTTTTTTATAGGAAATCAAGTATAATCAGGTGTAAAATAAGGGTAGAAAATGTTTTCAGCAAGGAGAAATGCTATATGATTGCAGAAATCAATGGAATTAACTTGTTTTATCAAATAATCGGTAAAGGCGAACCGATCCTGCTTATTCACGGGAATGGTCAAAATCATCGTTCTTTAAAGCGTATGATTGATGATCTCTCTACTAATCATCAAGTAATCGCCGTAGATAGCCGCGCACACGGGAAAAGTGAAGCTGGAAATACGCCGCTTGATTTTGAAGTAATGGCGCTAGATATGCTTTCGTTACTCGATTATTTGAAAATTGATAAATATAAAGTTATCGGATATAGCGACGGCGGTATTGTTGCTCTCGTAATGGGCAAAATGCAGCCAAATCGTCAAATCGCATCCGTTGTTATTGGAACAAACTATCATGTAAATCAAATTCGATTTTTACCAGACTTGTTTTGCCGAGTTGCTTACGGGGCTGCATTTCTTTTAGCGCCATTTAGTCGCTTTTTTGAGCGAATGAAACGACAACTTGCTTTAACGATTTATCATCCACATATGTCAGAAGCGGATTTACAAAAAATAAGCGCACCACTTTTAGCTGTTGTGGGGGAATATGATTTAATATCTTCCAAAGATACTAGGAAAATGGTGCATTCTGTTCAACACGGGGAAATGGTCATTGTAAGGAATGGACTTCATTATTTACCGCGGCAAAAACCGAAACAATTGTTACAATTAATTCATAGTTTCTTTTCTAATTTAAGCGCAGAAATTCACAAATGAAACCTCCTTAAAACCCTTTAATACCAACGTGTTTAAGGTTCGTGAAAAAAGTGTTTGACAAGTTCCTTGGATAGCGTTAATATTGGTCTATTGGTCAGAACTCAAAAGGTAGCTTATTTAGTTCAGATGGGCTACAATAGAGTGGATTATAAAAGTGATGATATTAGGAGGATTGCGTAAAAATGAGTGCGGATCGTAGCTTTACGTTAAAAGCGGGAAATCGTGCTGTTTTGCTCTTGCATGGCTTTGCAGGGACTACAGAAGACGTAAGAGAACTTGGAGAAATTCTAGCAGAAAATGG
This sequence comes from Listeria monocytogenes, assembly GCF_900187225.1. Lineage (GTDB taxonomy): Bacteria > Bacillota > Bacilli > Lactobacillales > Listeriaceae > Listeria > Listeria monocytogenes. The sequence goes on along the minus strand of NZ_LT906436.1, from coordinate 2,440,451 downwards.
ATACACAGTACATGCACCAAACTTCAGAGGCCACGGGGATGAACCCGCTATTTTCTTGAAAACAACACCGGAAATGTGGTATGAAGATGCGGTGGCTGGATATCGTCAACTTGAAAAAGATGGATATAATGAAATTGCAATTGTCGGTGTGGCAATGGGCGGAGTTTTTGCGCTTAAAATGGCAGAATCGTTTTCACCAAAAGCGATTGTTCCACTATGCGCCAACGTAAACCGCAAAATGCGCTATATCCCGATCGAAAACTATTTAACTAAACAATTAAAGAAACAAGGTATAGTAGAACAAGAAGCGGATCAAATGTTAAAAAACTATCTTCCTGAAATTGATGTAATGACGGAAGCTCGTGCTACTTTCTACAAAAACGTAGCGCGCGACATTGAAAAAATCCATGTACCAACCATGATTGGTCAAGGTTGCCAAGATGAAGAAATCGATGCAGACAATGCCAATTATATCTTTAAGCACATTCATACAAATGATAAACAACTGTGTTTCTATGCAGGTTCAGGGCATGATATTGTGAACGACTGTGAGAAAGACATTTTAGAAGAAGACTTGATTTACTTCTTAGACGATTTAGTTTGGCTTGAGGAAAAAGTTGTTTAATCCATTCCTTTAGTTGTATGGAAACAAACCTTTACGTATAATCACAAATATGGTAAAATTAATCTTAGTCAAATTGGGCGGTTTTAGGAGGAAAGAACAATGAGTACAGTTTTAACGGTCTTACTCATCATCGTATCAGTACTGTTAATTACAGTTATCATACTTCAACCAGGTAAAAGTGCTGGCTTATCCGGCGCCATCTCTGGTGGAGCTGAGCAATTATTCGGTAAGCAAAAAGCAAGAGGACTAGAACTTATTCTACATCGTACAACCATCGTTCTATCCGTTGTTTTCTTCGCAATACTAATTGCACTGGCATACTTTGTACAGTAACGAGATGTTAACCACCTGAATGAAAATTTAGGTGGTTTTTTATTATTGGAGTTCTAAAGAAGCGTAGTCTGCTTCCCTAGAACTCCAATACAAGGCGTAACGAAGTGGAGCGTTGTTTCCATTAAAAAAAGTGGACGAACAACCCGAAAAGGGAAGCACAAATTATTAAATTCAACCAATCCCCTAGAACTCCAACAAAAATAACATCCACCTCAGACCAACCAAACCTCCAAAAAGAACCAAGGAGCGATATTCACTATGAAAATAACACCACCACAACCATTCCTATTCGAAAAAGGCAAAAGAGCAGTGTTACTCTTACACGGTTTCACAGGTAGCTCAGCGGATGTAAGAATATTAGGTAGGTTTTTACAAGAAAACAATTACACTTGCTACGCCCCTCAATACAGAGGCCACGGTGTATCTCCCGACCTACTGCTAAAAACGGGACCAAACGATTGGTGGGAAGATGTTCTTGAAGCCTATGATCACCTAAAATCACTCGGCTATACTGAAATCGCTGTGGCGGGACTTTCGCTCGGTGGACTTTTTTCACTAAAATTAGGTTTTTCTAGGCCGTTAAAGGGAATTATAGCCATGAGTACTCCAACAAGAATGGACAGCTCATCCCCGATAATTCAAGGCTTTTTAGATTATGTGCGTAATTATAAAAAATTAGAAGGTAAAACAACTGAACAAATCGATGCTGAAATGGTTGCCTATAAAGACGCCCCAATGAATACCATCGCTAAATTAAAAGACGAGATAAGTGGCGTCGTGGCTGAAATAGATATGATCTATGCACCAATTATGGTCGTCCAAGGTGAAAAAGATGATATGGTTGATGTCAGCGGAGCACAGCTGATTTATGATACAGTAGAGTCAACGAAGAAAGAACTTCACTGGTTTAAGGAATCTGGTCATGTCATCACATTAGACAAAGAACGAAAAGAAGTAAACCAAGCCATTTTAACATTTTTAGATAGTTTGGATTGGCAAGAATAAACAATTTTTAAAACAGAGAGAGGAGGGACAGAAGTGGAACAAAAACAAATGGAAGAAAAAATTATGAATCTATTAACTTCAGCGCCTGATAAAACATTTGCGCTAGAAGATTTGGAAATAGAAATAGCTTTAAATAACGCGGATGATTTTAAATTAATGGTGAAAGCTTTAGTAAAACTGGAAGATTCCGGAACTATTGTCCGCTCAAGGAAGAATCGGTATGCATTACCAGAAAAAATGGACTTAGTAAAAGGAACATTTCGCGCACATGAACGAGGTTTTGGCTTTGTTCTCCCAGAAGAGAAAGAAATGGACGATATTTTTATCCCACCAAATGAAGTAAAAGACGCAATGAATGGCGACTTAGTTTTTGCTACAATTACGAAACGTAAAGGCGATAATTTGGCAGAAGGTACGATTAAGAAAATTGTCGAACGGAAGACAACGCAAATCGTCGGAACTTATATGGAGGACTTAGCTGGTACTCCAATTGTGATGCCGGACGACAAACGACTTTTTGGTGAAGTGGAAATTGATTTAGAAGACGGCTTAAAACCAGTTGACGGGCATAAAGTTATCGTTGAATTGACGGAATATGCAACTGGCCATGCGCGTGCAAGAGGGGTTGTTAAGTCAATCATTGGGCACCGCAATGACCCGGGAGTGGATATTTTATCGATTATTCATAAACATGGTATTTCGATTGGCTTCCCTGAAGAGGTAATGGAACAAGTAAGTAAAGCGCCGGATGTGGTTGATGATTCGGATATTGGTAACCGTCGTGATCTTCGTGACCAAATGATTATTACGATTGACGGAGCAGATGCTAAGGATTTAGATGATGCTGTTACGGTGAAGCAACTTCCGAACGGTAACTGGAAGCTGGGCGTTCATATTGCTGATGTAACGCATTATGTGACAGAAGGCTCGCCGCTTGATGTCGAAGCGCAAGAACGTGGAACGAGTGTTTATTTGGTTGACCGGGTAATTCCGATGTTGCCACATAAACTATCGAACGGAATTTGCTCGCTTAACCCGCAAGTAGACCGTTTTACCATGAGTTGTGAAATGGAAATCGATCAAGAAGGTCATGTGGTTAACCACGAAATTTTTGAAAGTATTATTAAAACAACGGAACGTATGACGTATACGGATGTAAATGATATTTTAGTCGAAAAGGATGAAGCTTTACGCGAAAAATATGCGCCAATCGTTCCAATGCTTGAAGCAATGGAAAATTTAGCCGAAATCCTTCGTCGTAAACGTGAAAAACGTGGCGCGATTGATTTTGACTTTAAAGAAGCACGTGTAGTAGTGGATGAAGACGGTCATCCAGAAGCGGTCGTGATTCGCGAACGTTCAGCGGGAGAGCATTTAATTGAAGAATTTATGCTTGCTGCCAATGAAACAGTTGCAGAACATTTTCACTGGATGGATGTGCCATTTATTTATCGTATCCATGAAGATCCAAAAGAAGATAAATTAGCACGGTTCTTTGAATTCATTACGAACTTCGGCTTGATTGTGAAAGGAACAGCCAACGATATTCACCCAGCTGCTTTACAACAAGTACTAGAAGAAGTAAAAGGTAAACCGGAAGAGATGGTTGTTTCGACTGTTATGCTGCGTTCGATGCAACAAGCGAAGTATGACACAGTAAGCGCCGGACACTTTGGTTTGTCTACTGATTTCTATACACATTTCACGTCGCCAATTCGTCGGTACCCGGATTTAATCGTTCACAGGTTGATTAGAGAGTATTTAATTAACGGAGATGTTCGTCCGGAAACGTTAGAAAAACGAGCTGAGGAGCTTCCTGAGATTGCTGAACACAGCTCAAAAATGGAGCGTCGCGCCGTTGAAGCAGAGCGCGAAACAGACGAACTGAAGAAAACGGAATTTATGGTCGACAAAGTGGGCGAACGTTTCATCGGAATCATTAGTTCGGTAACCAATTTTGGCTTATTTATCGAACTACCGACGACGATTGAAGGCCTTGTCCATGTGAGCGCAATGAAAGGCGATTACTTCAAATTCCATCAAAATCAGTTAGCGATGATTGGCGAAAGAACAGGCCAAATTTATCGTATCGGTGATGAAGTGGAAGTCGAAGTAACTAAAGTAGACGTGGATGCTCGTGAAATCGATTTTGCGCTTCGTAGTGAAGGTAAACCAGGTCCAGTGAGCGACAAACAAAAACGCCAACGCGAAAAACCGATTGATAAAACGAGAAACTTCAAGAGTAGCTCAAAAAATAATCGGAATAAACGCAGAACTGGTAAATCAGAAGACGTGAAACCAAAAACAGAACGCAAAGATGACGAATGGTATACAAAACCTAAAAAGAAAAAGAAGAAAAAACCTTTTTATCAAGGTGTAGCAAAAGAAAGCCCGAAGAAGAAAAAACGTCGCTAGAAAGGATGGGGAGTTATGCCAAAAGGTGATGGTAAACTAGTCGCGCAAAATAAAAAAGCGCGCCACGATTACGCAATTGAAGAAACTTTTGAGGCTGGCATTGTCCTGCAAGGTACTGAAATTAAATCCGTAAGAAACGCGCGGGTAAACTTAAAAGATTCCTATGCACGTATCGACAAAGGGGAAATTTTCTTACACAATATGCATATTAGTCCTTATGAACAAGGGAACCGCTACAATCATGATCCACTAAGAACGCGCAAGTTGCTCTTACATAAGAAGCAAATCAGCCGTTTAATTGGAGAAACGAAAGAGTCCGGTTATTCGATTGTTCCACTTAAAATGTATATTAAAGATGGCTACGCAAAAGTACTCATCGGTGTAGCTCGAGGTAAAAAGAAATACGATAAACGCCAAGACTTAAAACAAAAAGAAGCAAAACGTGATATCGAACGCGCTTTTAAAGAGCGCCAACAATAGAAGCCTAAATCTAGTCATTCAACCAAAAGTTGGAGAAGCTAGATTTAGGCTTTTTTTATATGTCGATTTTGGTGAATTCATTTAAAGAGAGATCTTGAAGTTCGTCGTGAAGAAAATAATCAATTTCATTTTTGATACCATTTAGAATGCGTTCTTCTTCAAGCACTTTAGCCACTCTAAGCGCTCGTTGCATAAAGTGTTTACCTTGTTGCTTTTGGTCTAGCTTATACAGCACAATTCCTTTTTTCGCAACAGCCATACAGAATTGTAAGTAGTAATGGTTATGTTTAGCGATTTTTATAGATAATTCAATGTAGTGCAAAGCTAGTTCATATTCTTCGTCTAAAATTAAATAAGTAGCACGATTAACATGAAGTGAAATCTCAATCGAAAGGGTTGGATATAGGTAACGATATTTTTTAAGTTGAGAGATAAGGCGATTTACAATATGTTGAGCGGTTTCATTTTCAAAAATAAAGAAAATATTTCTTAAAATTAATATGTCATTCCAAAATAATTCATCCGCTTCCGAAAGTCTGTCCCAAATGTAAGCTACTTTTTCTCGAGCAAGTTCAAAATTATGTTCTTTTTCAGCTAGTAAAATGCCTTCAAGTGAGGCTTTAATATCAGAAATAAAAATATCGTTGTGGTTTTCTAAGTACTCATCGCATTTGGAAATAACATCAAGTAAAATATCTGTCTCTGAGGAAGTAATGATTTTGGAGTATAAATAAAGAATATTTTCTTTTGGTGAAGGAGTGAAGTCCCGTTTTACAAACTCAAATTCTTCTAAAGTCATATTGAAATTAAGTAAAAGTTGAATAAATCGGTCCATGCTAGGCATGATTTTGTTGTTCTCGATTTTCTGGTAATTAGAACGACTAAGTGCTCCTGTACAAGCTTCTTGTTGTGTGAGGTTTTTGCTTTTTCGAATAAATTTTAACGTATCACCAACATTTTGCATAAAACACAGCTCCATTTGTTCAAATTTGATGTATTTTAATTTTATGTAAGTCGTGTAGGTTAGAATTACTGTATAGATGAAAAAGGAGGGAGAAGACATGTTAACTTTGTTAAAAAGTATTAACTGGTTGTTTTAAAGTTTTTTAAGCAAGGTCTTCTGATGAACGCAATTATTGTTTTTCCATGAATTGTGGGTTGGCATAGTTGCGTTTTTTTGCGAAATTAGTAAGAATGTGGAGATTTTTGGTTTATCTGTGAAAGAATTATAACATTATGTGATTACATACACAATATAGATATTCTAAAATTAATAATTTTGCAAAATAACACATCGAAAGTAGTATATTTTTATTAAAAAAGGTGAATTAAGGGAGGAAAGTGAGATGAAGCGAAGAACGAGAAAATGCAGTTTGGTTTTTATTCTGGGGATATTAATTTTTAGTTGTTTAAGTGGATTTGGAACGAATGTTTTCGCAATGGACGGGGAATATCACTCGCCTTATGGGGATGATGATTTATACACAGTTCAGCCGACAGAACGATCGCCAAGAGATCCAAAAGCTGGCGAAGATGTCATTCTAAATATTACCACTTGGCCAATTGAAAATGGACAAGATGTTTGGGTAGAGTGGACGAAGAATGGCGTCGCGCAAGAAAACGTCACAGCTGCTTACGATTACAACAGTGGTAACAACACTTACTGGAAAGCGGACTTAGGCAAATTCGAAAAAGGCGATGAAATTACTTATACAACGAAAGGTTCAACCAATGGAGGAACTGCCTACGAAAGCGGGCCATTTACATTTTACGTAACGGATTGGGAATATGTGCAAGATGTTACTAGTGTAGTGGATAATGGCGATTCTATTACTTTGAATATGACAGCAACAGCAGGTGATTTCTCGCCGAAGTTATATCTTTCATTTGAAGATTTAGATACACTACGTATGGAACTTTCACCAACTGGTAAAGAAACGGGACATGCTGGGAAATCTGGATACACTGTAGAAGATACGGCGGAAAAAGTGACCGTAACAACCGAAGATTTAAGCATTGAAATCCAGAAATCACCTTATCGTATGGAAGTGCACCAAGCAGATGGAACTTTACTTACAAGTGAATATACAACAGCTAATAGCTTGGGTTGGTTAACAGATGGTAAAAATGTCATCAATCAATACCAAAATAACTTTATGACACCGAGCGACGAAGCCTTTTATGGTTTTGGTGAACGATATGACACAATTAACCAACGCGGAAAAGATGTAGAGACATACGTATACAATGAGTATCAAGATCAAGCGCAGACAGAAAGAACCTATTTAGCGGTACCATTTTTTGTAAGTGCTAATAAATACGGGATGTATGTTAATTCTGATTTCCATTCACAGTTCCAAATGGCTTCCAAAGTAGAAGATAAATATAGCTTTGTATTGGACAATGATGGCGATATGACGAATATGCTTGATTACTATGTCATTAGCGGGAAAGATCAAAATGATATCGTAAATAACTACACGGATATAACAGGGAAAACGACTTTGCTACCAAAGTGGGCTTTTGGACTTTGGATGTCAGCAAACGAGTGGGATAGAGAATCCGATGTAAGCTCTGCACTTTCTAATGCAAAGGCAAATGATATTCCAGCAACAGGGTTTGTATTAGAACAATGGAGTGATGAAGAAACTTACTATATTTGGAACAATGCGACCTATACAGCAAAGAAAAACGGGGAAGCATTTAGCTATGACGATTTTACTTTCAACGGGAAATGGACTGATCCTAAAGGAATGGTAGATAGTGTCCATGATGCAGGTATGAATATCGTTTTATGGCAAGTTCCAGTATTAAAAGATGATGGTACAGTATATGAACAAAGAGATAATGATGAAGAATACATGATAAGCCAGGGGTATAGTGCGGACGATGGAACAGGGGCTCCTTACCGAGTTCCGGCATCACAGTGGTTCGGAAATGGGATTTTACTAGACTTCACTAATAAAGATGCTGTAGATTGGTGGACGTCCCAGCGCGAGTATTTATTAACAGAAGTAGGGATTGACGGATTTAAGACAGATGGTGGCGAGATGGTTTGGGGACGTGATACAACTTTCTCTAACGGCGAAAAAGGACAAGAAATGAGAAACCGTTATCCAACTGACTACGTTTCGAGTTATTTTGATTTTGCGAAAAGTATTAATCCAGAAGCAGTTTCGTTTAGTCGTTCAGGAACTTCTGGTGCACAAAAATCTGGCATTTACTGGTCAGGAGATCAAACTTCCACATTTGACTCTTTCCAAGCTTCATTAAAAGCTGGACTTAGTGCTTCAACTTCAGGCGTTTCATACTGGGCGTGGGATATGGCTGGATTTACGGGAGATTATCCAACAGCGGAACTATATAAACGCGCAACAGCTATGGCAGCTTTTGCACCGATTATGCAATTCCACTCGGAAAAATCAGATCCATCGCCAAGTGAAGAACGTTCACCTTGGAATGCAGTAGCTAGAACAGGTGACGAAACTATTTTACCAACGTTCCAAAAATATCTATACACACGAATGAATTTACTTCCATACATTTATACAGCGGCAAAAGATACAGCGGATAATGGTAAGTCAATGATGCGCCAAATGGCAATGGATTATCCGGAAGATGTCAATGCACGTGATTTGGATGAGCAGTATATGTTTGGTGACGATTTACTTGTAGCACCAATCGTTCAAGAAGGCCAAACAGAAAAAGAAGTTTATTTACCAGAAGGCGAATGGGTTGATATCTGGAACGGTGGGGTTCACCCTGGTGGCGAAACAATTTCTTATTATGCCGATGTAGATACGCTTCCTGTATTTGCAAAAGCTGGAGCAATTATTCCGATGAATATGACAGATGGATACCAACTTGGTCAAAACGTCGGAAACGATTTAAAATCCTATGATAATTTAACTTTCCGAGTTTATCCATCTGGAGATAGTGAGTATAGCTTCTATGACGATGTAAACGGTGGAGAAATGCGTGACATCAGTGTTTCTGAAGACTTTGCAAATGAAAAAGTTTCCGTAGATCTTCCAGCAATGGCAGATGAAACAACTATGCAAGTTTTCAGTACGGAACCAACAAGTGTAACAATTGACGGGGCAGATGTAGCTAAAGCAGATACATTAGATGCATTTAACGAAGCAACAACTGGTTACTACTATGATACTGTACAAAACTTAACGTATGTAAAAGCAGCAGCAAAAGATGCCAAACAAGCAATCGTACTAAATGGTGTAAACCATGCACCATACGAAGCGGAATTTGGTCATCTGACAAATGTAACTACTGCAAGTGATCATGCTGGATACACTGGTACTGGTTTTGTAGCTGGCTTTGACGCAGAAAAAGAAGCGGTAGAATTTGATATTGATGCAGTAGATGGGGCTTCCGATTATACAATGGAAGTTCGCTACAGTGCGGGAGTAGAAGATGCAACAAGAACTGTATATATCAATGGTAAAAAACAACAAATTACTTTACCGAAGACGGCTAATTGGGACACTTGGAACACTGTAGAAGTTCCAGTAACCTTGCAAGCTGGTAATAACCAAGTTGTATTTGATTTTGAAGCAGATGATACAGCAGGAATTAATTTTGATCATGTAGTTATTAAAAAATAAAGAATTAGCCGCCCTTTTCATGGATAGAAAGGGTGGCTATATTGAAAGGAGTGGAATGAATGAAAAAAATAATTGGACTGACGTTTGTTGCTATTTGTTGCATTTTATTTGCACCAACAATCAAAGCACAAGCAGATACAGTTCCGTTACCAGCGCCTATTATAGAGGCTTTCCCGGTAGAAGCGATTGCTGAGGCGATTGCGGGAGAACTAGATAAAGATTCTGTGAATGACACGATTACGCAAGCAGATTTGGATACAATGACTGCCATTCCTTTACCCTCATTGGGTTTAACAGGGGAAGACCTAAGTGTGCTAAACAATGAAGTATTTACGAATGCGATTGAATTAGCGATTTGGAGTAATAATATTGGAGAACTACCTGATTTATCTGAAGCGCTTCCTGCTTTAGAAAATATTGAAGCAAATGGGGCTAATATTACGGTTTTTCCAGATGCAAACTATCCTAACTTAACCAATGTTGATTTGAGTCAAAATAATTTTGGCTTCAATATTCCAAAGTTTGTTGGAATGGAAGGACTAGTAAGTATTAACATGGAAAACGCTGGACTGTCTGGTTATATAGCGGAAGATATTTGGATGAATATGCCTAACTTAGATTCACTAATTCTTAATGAAAATCATTTAATTTCTATTCCAGAAGATATCTTTCTATCACAACAATTAGGCACACATTCATTTGCTAACCAGACAGCAACTTATCCTCCGACAACGATTAAACAAGGAGAAAATTTAAAAGTTTTTGTTCCTTTTATTTACCAAGCATTAGATTTTATCGCACCAAGCAATCACGATTTAATTATTATTAAGGACAATGGCAGAACGCTTTATGAACCACCTTATCCGACCTATGATGGTTCGTACATGTACACTATTGAAACAGCTGGCTTACAACCGGGAGAGCATTTGCTAGAAATTTCATTAGGTTATAACTCTGGAGAATATACAGGTTGGTATGATTTCCCAGTAACTATTACAGAATAAAAAGGGGCGAGATGATGAAAAAAGGTATGAAACAAGTTTGTGTCAGTTTAGCTGTTGTACCACTAGTTTGGCTGAATTTAGGGATAACCCAGCCACTACAAGTGGAAGTTAAAGCGGAAGAGACGAAGAAAAAAGAGACTCAAAAAAAAGCAAATACTGAAACTGCCAAGCAACTTAGTAAAGAAGAATATGCGAAATTAAGTGCGGAAGAAGGGCTTGGAAATGTCCTTGAAGCAACGGTGACAGACAATGTCATTACGCTTAAAATTGATAACGGGGATGAGGCGGAAGATGATTACTTGGAAATTTCCCCGCTAGCGAATAATTTACTCAAGGTGAATTTACGTCCACGCAATATCGAAAATAGTCCATCTACACCTATGATTGATCCGAATGCAACTTTCACAGCGATTGGTGCAACCATTGATTTAGAATCAGATCCAATGATTATTTCAACAGACGAATGTACGCTTGAAATTGATAAAGAGCCAGCACGAATGACTTTTAAAGATAAAAATGGGAAAACGTTATTGTCTGAATCAGCGGACGGCGGGATTTTTGATGGCGGCGTTAGATTTAAACGCGGCGCTTCTGACCATGTTTACGGTGCATACGGAATTAGCTTTAGTGACGGAGATTTGGGCATGGAGCGGGATAATACTGCTGCAGATAGTGGTAAAACAGCACAAGCGGGACAACAAGGTAATGCAGGTGGTCCGTTCATGTGGTCTACAGCAGGATATGGCTTACTTGTAGATAGTGATGGCGGCTACCCGTATTCCGTTTCAGATGAAGAAAAATTAGAGTTTTATTACGGCGATACAATTGTTGAAGGGCGTCGCTACGTGAAAGAAAATGTAGAGATGTATTTAATGTCTGGCGAGCCAGAAGAAATTATGTCATCTTATGCTGATGTAACAGGGCATACACCGATGATGCCGAAATGGTCGCTTGGATTCTCTAACTTTGAGTGGGGAACAAACGAAGCGGAATTTAGAGAAAACATTAATACGTATCGTGCGAAAGGCATCCCAATTGATTCCTTCGCGTTTGATTATGATTGGAAATTCTACGGAGATCCTACGTATGGTGGCGATTATGGTGAGTTTGCTTGGAATACAGAAAACTTCCCATCTGCCAAAGACACAACGTTAAAATCTGATATGGATGCGCTTGGTGTAAAAATGATTGGGATTACAAAACCGCGTGTCGTAACTAATTTAGAAGATGGAACAGCAACGCAACAAGGGAAAGATGCAGATGCAAATGGTTACTGGTATCCAGGGCAATCTGCATATGAAGATTATGCATTCCCTGTAACAGTTAGAAGTATTGACCCATACAATGCAGATGAACGTAATTGGTGGTGGTCACATTCTGAGGATGCCTTAGATAAAGGGATTGTTGGTTGGTGGAATGATGAAACAGACAAAGTATCTTCTAATGGAGCAGATTATTGGTTTGGTAATTTCACAACTGGATTTACATCAGAGGCCATGTATGAAGGTCAACGTGACTATACAAATGAACGTGTTTGGCAAACAGGAAGAACCTTCTATCCAGGAGCACAGCGTTATTCTACTTCTACTTGGTCCGGTGATATCGGCGTTCAGTGGAAAAAAGGAGAAGTTATTGACTGGGCAAATGGGATGCAAGAACAACCTAGTACAATGCTTTCGACTATTAACCTAGGGCAGACAAAATGGGGCATGGATACAGGTGGTTTCAACGCCAATTCAGGTCAAGTGTTAAATCCAGACCCAGAACTTTATAGTCGTTGGATGGAATTTAGTTCTCTAGTTCCAGTTTTCCGTACGCATGGTAATCAAAATCAACAACGTCAGCCTTGGTTCTACGGTGGCACGGCGGAAGAAGTAGCTAAAAGCAGCATGACTTGGCGCTATTCAATGATTCCTTATATGTATGCCTATGAACGTCAAGCATATGACTCTGGTGTTGGTCTAGTTCAACCACTTACTTTTGATAATCCTACTGATGAAAATGTAGTTAATTTAACAGATGAATGGATGTTTGGTGACGGATTACTAGCCGCGCCTGTTTTAGAAGAAGGAGCTGGTTCTCGTGATATTTATTTACCAGCAGGAACATGGATTGACTACAATCGTGGCGATGTTTACGAAGGAAATCAAACAATCAATTATGAAGTGAATGACGATGACTGGACGGATGTGCCGATGTTTGTTAAACAAGGTGCCATTATGCCAATGCAACAACCGCAAAACTATGTTGGTGAATCAGCAGTCAAAACAATTTATTTAGACACTTTTGCATCTGATAAAGAGACATCATTTACACATTACGATGACGACGGAAAATCTTTTGATTATGAAAAAGATACCTATCTAAAACAAAAAATGACTACTTCAAAAACTGCTGATACTAGTACTTTCACGATTGGTGCGAAAGAAGGAAGTTATAAAGCAGACACAGAGAATTACATTGTAAAACTACACGGAAATGCGGCTGAAAGTGTCCAAGTAAATGGCGCAGATAGCAAAGTTTATGACGATTTATCCGCTTTAGAAAATGCCGATGGTAGCGGATATGCAGTAGGTAGCGATGTTTACGGAGCAGTAACATACGTAAAAGTACCAGCTCAAGCTGATGCAGATACTGTCATTACAACTTCAGGTTCTGCAAGTATCGTACAAACAGGAACATACGAAATGGAAACAGGATCCAATTTTGCAGATACTGTTGCTGATAAACCTGTTGCAGAAAAAACGTATGTGGATGGCTACGATAAAGACGGCGCCGGAACAACTATCTATGCAAATGTAAAAGATTCTGGTGATTATAATGTGGACTTAACTTACAAAAATGCTTCCTCAGATAACCAAGCATTAAGTATTTTTGTCAATGGTGATTATGTAAAACAAACCACGCTAAAACCAAACACCGATTGGTCAGTTCAGTCCGAAACATTACCACTTTCAGCAGGGAAAAATAGTATTTCTTATAAAGTGGTAACGGACACAGGCGATAAAGCTGATCAAGTATCACTAGATAAAGTAAATATCGGTTTCACACCAACTGTAGCAAAAGTCGAAGCAGAAGAAGCGGACCTTGCAGGCACTTTAAAAGTGGCGAATGATCATTGGTTCTATAGTGGAGAAGGCTTTGTTGGTGGATTTGGAACAGCAGGAGATGAAATCAAGTTTGAAGTGGATGTACCAGCTGACGGCGAATACGTACTAAACACACGAACAGCAAATGGAACTGGCATGCCACAAACACTTGATTTATATACGAATGGTGACTACAACTCTCGCGTAACTTTCCCTTCCAAAGGTGAAAACTGGAATATTTGGTCAGATACAGAAAAAGCTGTGAACTTAAAAGCAGGAACAAATAAAATTACCTTCCTAAGAGACGGCGAAACTACTGGTAATGTAAATATTGATAGAATTCTTGTTTCGGCAGAGCCAATCAATTCACCAGTACAGTCGGAAGTAAATCTACTTGATAATGGCGGATTTGAGCGGGATGCAGCGGCAACGACCAATTGGGTAGAGTCTCATCCTGATGGGCAAGACAAAGCATACGGCGTTGATAGTGGCTCAGGTGTCAATCCTCCAGAATCACCAGCATTTGGTAAACAGAGCGCTTATTTCTACTTACCTGGCGCTTACAAACAAACACTCGCTCAACAAATCGCAGTTCCAGTTAATAATGCGAATTACGACGTTGAAGCATGGGTGAAAGTAAGCAACGATGATGCAGCAAAAGCACAAATGACGGTTAATAATTATGATAGCAGCGATGGTAAAACAATTGACTTAGTTGCAGATGACGTTTGGCATTATGTAACAATGAAGGATGTCAAAGTAACAACAGGCAATATTAATACTAGTTTCCAAATGGATTCCCCAGGAGGAACGAGCATTCATATTGATAATGTAAGGGTTATGCCATCTGCAGAATAATTCAGTGAAAATAACCATTAATTAATGGAAAACTTGTGACATGCTAAATAATAGTTGAACATTTGGCTATGTCACAAGTTTTTTCTGTTTGTAAAGCCTCGTTTTTTCCTGTATAATAACTACTGTTAGACTTTAACTCTGGGGATGTTACGGATTCGACAGGGATAGTTCGAGCTTGAGTTGCGAGTCGGGGGGATCGTCCTCGTTATCAACGTCAAAGCCAATAATAACTGGCAAAGAAAAACAAAACCTAGCTTTCGCTGCCTAATAAGCAGTAGCATAGCTGATCCTCCGTGCATCGCCCATGTGCTACGGTAAGGGTCTCACTCTAAGTGGGCTACACTAGTTAATCTCCGTCTGGGGTTAAATAGAAGAGCTTAATCAGACTAGCTGAATGGAAGCCTGTTACCGGGCCGATGTTTATGCGAAATGCTAATACGGTGACTACGCTCGTAGATATTTAAGTGCCGATATTTCTGGACGTGGGTTCGACTCCCACCATCTCCATATTTTTATGGATAATGAAAAGTGATACAAGCTGCTTTGTTAAGCTGTTTGCATCACTTTTTTATTTGGGTGCTAAACGATGGAGTCAAGAAAACAATTACGATTTTAGAATAACCATGTGGACTGAATAAATATACATATCCATTCAAATGTAATTTTTTTCTTTACTACTAAAATTAATAAAAAATGATAAATGAATAGTTTTAAATGAATGTTTTATGGCGCTTTTTGCTGTTTGATTTACAAACTGAATAATTTTTGAATAACGACCACATATAGGTGTGAAATTTATCTAAAAAGAGCAAATTCAACACATAAAGTGTAATAATTACTATAAAAAACCATTTTTTTGCTTATTTAAAACGAAGAAAAGCCATTCTTGAGCAGTTTTTTTATACATTAACTTTTTATGCTAATATGTACCAAAGGAGGAGGTTTGCTTATGTATAGATTATTAAGCATTGCATTTTTTGGAATAGCAGTAATTTGTTTGTTATTCCCTTGGATGTCTAGCGGGATAGATGCAGCAACATTTGAATTAGTATATGAGCCTGCTTATAAATTAATTTGGATGCAACCAATAATTATTGTTGGATATTTGGGATTTTTATGTACTATATTTATTCCGAAATTTCAGCGAGGTAAAAATAGAATTGTACCATTTATAGGAATTTTAATATTGGTTTTAGGTTTACTTAATTTGGCAGTTCGGCCATTATTTGGATTTGATTCATTCAACTTTAGTATTATAGATGCTTATGTCTCTGAATTAGTAGAACCAGCATTTCTCATCGCGGTGTCAGCAAGTATTTTATCTTTAATTATGTATGCGATATATTTAAAAAAGTTGGAGAATCTATGATAATACTGAATAGAATCAATCACATGTGAGTATTTTTAGTAGAACTAATAATGCAAAAACACCTCAAAACTGTTTCGGGGTGTTTTTCAAATTTCCCTTAATTTGATTATTTCTTTCTCTTTTATTTAAAATCTTCTGCTAAGCTATTAATAAAGAAGTAGGGAGGACGAACTAGATGAGGAGTCTGAGGAAAATTGTCATTATTTTAATCATAATTGGTTTTATGTATTTATTAATCGTCGCGGCCTTTATGTTTAGTGGTTCTAGGACGAAACCAAGTGAAAATGCTGATACAGTGTTGATTTTAGGTGCAAAAGTGAAGGGGAACCCAGCAGTTCCTTCATTAGTTTTGCAAGAAAGATTGGATGCGGCAGTCGCTTATTTAAACGAATATCCAAAGGCGAAAGTGATTGTTAGTGGTGGCCAAGGGGCTGATGAAAGTGCGACTGAAGCTTCCGTCATGGAAGAATATTTGGTTAATGAAGGAATTGCAAGAAAGCGGATTGAAACGGAAACGAAATCTAAGAGAACAGAAGAGAATATTAAATATAGTAATGCGAAATTTAATTTAGGAAAAACAGTGATTGTGACAAGTGATTATCATATGTATAGAGCGCTAATGTTAGCAAAACGTCAAGGAATTGATGCATCAGGCCTTCCTGCAACATCACAGACATTTGCAAAGTATAAAGGAATGATGCGAGAAGTTTTATCCATCACGTATGCATGGGTTTTTGATCACTAATAGTGCATGGTATAATAAGGCTAAAAGGTGTTGGAGGTTTTGGGGTGAAACTAGAACGGATTTTAGCAATATTAGTCATGATTTTGGAGCGAAAAGTGCTGGCAAGTGAGCTCGCTGAGAAATTTGAAGTAAGCACAAGGACGATTTATCGCGATATGGATACGCTACTTTATGCGGGATTTCCAGTTGTTGCTTTGCCAGGAAAAAACGGCGGATTCACGATGCTCGATACATATAAGCTAGCGACATTTACTTTTTCAGAGGCGGAAAAACAGATTTTGCTGGAAGCTTTAGAGGCACGTTCGGAGTTTATGCTGAATGATAGCCAAGAGATTTTGCGAGAAAAAATCACGCTGCTACAGACCGAAAAACCAACTAGTAAGCATATTTTCTTTGATTCAGCGACACAACATCGTCAGCAAATCGAAGCAGAAGTGAAACGAAAAATCGCTTATATCCAAAAAGCTTTTACGACAAATAAACAACTAAAAATCACGTATATCGCTATGAGTGGTGCAGAAACAACGCGGGAAATCTCGCCGCAAAAATTAAACTTGATGGATGGTAGTTGGTATTTAGAAGCCTATTGCCACAAAAGAGCAGCGATTCGTCATTTTAAATTAACGCGGATAACTTCATTGAAAGAAATAGGTAAAGCGATTATGTACGTCGAAGAAACGGAGTACCAGCCTGCAGAAATGAAAAGAATTGTGTTAGAATTTCCGAAAAATCAGCTCGGGAAATTGTTGGATTATTTTTTGCAAGAAGAAATGGAGACTGGAGACGATTATGTCCGTGTAAGCTTTTTCTATGATTTGGAACGCAACATCATCCCGTTTTTATTGATGTTTGGAAGTGCTGTGAAAATTTTAGAACCTGCATCGCTTCAAAAAGACTACAAATCCGAAGTGGAAAAACTTTATTTTAATTTGAATTGTTGACAGATAGTTGTCAGGTTTTGTTCGCTATAATGTTTTTAAAGGAGGCGGCAAATAATGATTTTACAAGAAAATATAGAGATTTTTGGGAAAAAGATACGTGTGAACAATGATAATTTTAGTCCGATTGCAGAGCTTTGGGGTGATGTAATGGTTGATAAACCGGCTGGAGATATTTTTGCGGTATATAGTAATTATGCCAGTGATTATAAGGGTGATTATGATTTATTGGTAGGAACAAAAGACTGGGATGAAGAGAAGAGTGTCTTAATTGAAGTAGGAGATTATTTAGTTTTTTCTGTAGATAATGCGAGTCATAAAGGCGTGGAAGAAACTTGGCAGAAGATTTGGGCGCGAGATAGTGAATTAAAACGAGCGTACAAAACAGATTTTGAATGGTATCATACGAGTGGCGAGATAGATATATATATTTCAATATGAAAAATCCCCTCGCAAGGAGGAGATTTCGTTATTATTTAAGTTTTTCTGCTGCTTTAGAGGGAACTTCTTTTTCAGGGACTTCTTCATAGGAAGTTACGCCTTTGTCTTCTTTAATATACAATTTTAAATAAGCACCTTTGCGTAAATTTTTGTCTGCAGAAAAAGTAACTTCTGTTTCTTTCCCAGCTTCATCATATGCAGGCATTGTATAGGAATAGTTGAAGCTTACGTTTTTGCCTTTTTCGCCGTCCGTTGTGATTTTAATATACGATACGTCTGCACCTATATGATTGGCATTTTTAAAGTAATATACACCGAATCCAATCCCAACGAGTAATAGTAAGCTTATAATAAGTATAACGATTTTTTTCATATCCATCATCCTTTGCAAAAGTGTTACCTTTATTGTATAGGGAAATGACATGTAAATCCCTCGCGTAAAGCGACAAAATGATAATTTAAACTTACATAATTGTTAGAAAGGGGTAATGTTTCTATGGCAAGACCAAAGAACAAAGTAGAATTACTTCAACAAAGCACGGAAAAGTACCAACAATTGAACGATTTAATCAATTCTATTCCAAAAGAAAAGCAACAGCTCACGTTTCCATTTGAAGACCGGGATAAAAATATTCGGGATGTCGTAATACATTTGCACGAATGGCATAAGATGGCGCTGGATTGGTATGAAGTTGGAATGGGTGGGAAGAAACCATTTATGCCAGCAGAAGGTTTTACGTGGAAAACGACACCAGAGCTTAATTTGGTCATTTGGCAGAAATACCAAGAGACTGATTTAGCGCAAGCGAGGGAATTACTGGATGAAACCCATAACAAAGAAATGGTTTTAATTGCAGGGCATTCGGAGGAAGAACTATTTACAAAAAAATATTATAAATGGACCAATACTACTTCACTAGGCGCCATATTTATTTCAAGTACATCTAGCCATTACGACTGGGCGATTAAAAAAATACGAAAATTCAAGAAAGCCGCTGGAATCAAATGAATTCCAACGGCTTTTTTTGTAATTATTTTAAAGCGGATTCGTCTAAATAAGCAATTTCCCATAGATGGTTGTCTAAATCAAGAAAACTTCTACTATACATGAAGTCGTAGTCTTGTGTTTCGCCTGCTTGTTTGGCGCCAATTTCAAAAGCACGGTCAACGAGTTTGTCGACGGCTTGGCGGCTATCTTGGGTGATGGTGATGAGGACTTCGCGTGCTTTTGTTGTGTCAGCGATGCCTTCTTTATGGAAAGTCTGGAAGAAATCTTCTTTCAAGAGCATGGCGAAAATATTGTCTCCGATGAGCATTTGGGTAGCATTTTCGTCTGTGAATTGCGGATTAAATTCGTAGCCAAGTTCTGTGAAAAAAGCGACGGTTGCTTGTAAATCTTTTACAGGCAAATTAATAAAAATTTGTTCCGAGCGTGTTGCCATAATTTATCACCTCCAGCCAAAAATAGCATGCAGAAAACTACATGTCAATGAATAAGTTGTGGTAAAGTAGGGAAGATATAAAGTAATCCAAAATTGAATATCAAAAACCACTTGTAATCGGTTTCTTTTTATACTATAATGTTAGAGAAAAGCATAGGATTGTTACTGCTAAGGCGGGCAAAACCTGAATTAATTCAAGTGCTATTTTGATATTAATAGCATTGGAATTAGTTTGGGTTTTTTTCTTTTGAAAGAGGTGAAAATGCATGATTATCAAAAAAATACTGAATAACAATGTTGTAATCGCCGAGGGTAAAAGTGGCAAGGAGTCTGTTGTGATGGGCCGTGGTCTTGCTTTTCAAAAGAAGATTGGCGATGAGGTGGAGGTAGCCAATATTGAGAAAACATTCGTAATGGAAACACATGAACTTTCAGAAAAGCTCTCTGAATTACTTAGCGAGATACCACTGAAACATTTACGTGTTGCGGATGATGTTGTCCAGTACGCGCAAGAAACGCTGGAAACAGATTTAAGTGACAATATTTATTTGACTCTCACGGACCATATTAACTTCGCAGTGTCACGGTATAATCAAGGTATTAATTTGAAAAACGCATTATTGTGGGAAATAAAACGATTTTATCACGCAGAATATTTGGTTGGAATGAAGGCTCTAGATTTTATCGAGCAAGAAGTTGGAATTCGTTTGGATGAGGATGAAGCTGGTTTTATCGCGCTTCACATTGTAAATGCTAGACAAGATGGACAACAGATGCATATGACTGTAGCAATGACTCAAATTGTTCAAGATATTTTAAGTATTGTTACGTATCATTATGGTATGGTTTTGGATGAAACTTCACTGAATTACACGCGTTTTATTACACATTTACAATATTTCGCACAACGGTTACTTCGAAAAGAAATTGTCGATTCCGGTGATGACTTTTTATATGAACAAGTGCAAATTAAATATCCAGAAGCTTTTAAATGTACGAAAAAAATTGACGCTTATTTGATTAATACACATCATACGGAACTAACGAGAGACGAGCGTGTCTATCTCACTATTCATATTTATCGTGTTACTGAACGCAATACAATCATAAAAGAAGAAGAGTAAAATTTTTTTGGACTTATATGTAATGGATTACAGAAAAGTACTGCTTAGCGCGGTACTTTTTTATTATAGTTTTTTTTCTACTAAAATGACGGAAAGTAATACGGCAAAAATACTTGTCGTTAATAAAATTGAGCTGCGGACAAAGGCATGCATTGGTATAAAAGCAAGTACAAGTGACAAAACTAGAAGAGAAACCCCGATAACTATCCAGTAAAATCCAAGTGATTGATGCGCTTTTTGCCAAGAGATTTCATTTTTTAAAGAGGCTTTCGTTCGATAACTAAAGCGACTTTCTTTATTTTTAGGTGGATTTATCCGGTAAATAACCCCAAGAATAATAAGCAAAAGTGGAAAAATTAAATCAAACATAACGAACCTCCTTATAAGTACCATCGTAGTATAACAAATTATTGTGAAAAATTGAACGGTTTGTCTCTGTGGTTTAATGGGTATTGGTGAGAGAAGGTGATCAGTTATTTTAAAGGAGGAAAAAAGATGCTTTATAGTGAAGACGACAAGCGAAAACAGGAAAGTTATCGAATCCCACTCTTTGGATCTGAGGAAGAAAGCACGAGTATCCCGAAATACGTATTAAAAAAGGAGCCGATGGAACCTCGCATTGCTTATCAACTTGTAAAAGATCAGTTGATGGATGAGGGAAATGCGCGGCAAAACTTAGCGACTTTTTGTCAGACATACATGGAAAAAGAGGCAGAAATACTGATGGCAGAAACGCTCGAGAAAAATGCAATTGATAAATCTGAATATCCACAAACGGCTGAACTGGAAAATCGGTGCGTCAATATATTAGCTGATTTGTGGAATGCTCCAAAAGATATGTCTTACTTGGGGACTTCGACAGTTGGGTCTTCGGAAGCTTGTATGCTTGGCGGTTTGGCAATGAAGTTTCGCTGGCGTAACAATGCGGAAAAACGAGGTCTGGATATACAGGCAAAACGACCAAACTTAATTATTTCATCAGGTTACCAAGTATGTTGGGAAAAATTCTGTGTGTACTGGGATGTCGATATGCGTGTTGTACCAATGGATAAAGACCACCTTAGTCTTGATGTGGACAAAGTGTTTGATTTGGTTGATGAGTATACAATTGGGATTGTCGGGATTTTAGGCATTACTTATACTGGTAAATTTGATGATATTCAATTATTAGATGAAAAAGTAGAAGCATACAATGAAACAAACGAACATCAATTAGTCATTCATATTGACGGAGCAAGTGGCGCGATGTTTACACCATTTGTAAATCCGGAATTACCTTGGGATTTCCGTCTTAAAAATGTTGTGTCTATAAATACTTCCGGTCATAAATACGGATTAGTTTATCCGGGTGTTGGTTGGATTTTGTGGAAAGACAAAGAATATTTACCGAAAGAGCTTATTTTTGAAGTCAGCTACTTAGGTGGTTCGATGCCGACGATGGCGATTAACTTCTCTCGTAGTGCGAGCCAAATTATTGGTCAATATTATAATTTCTTACGATATGGTTTTGAAGGTTATCGAGAAATTCATGAAAAAACAAAGAAAACAGCCCTTTACTTGGCAAAAACTGTAGAAAAAAGTGGCTATTTTGAAATTATTAATGATGGCGCTAATTTACCGATTGTTTGTTACAAAATGAAAGAAGGACTGGATGTAGAGTGGACGCTATATGACTTGGCTGATCAGCTTTTGATGAAAGGGTGGCAAGTTCCAGCCTATCCACTTCCGGCTGATTTAAGTGATACGATTATTCAACGATTTGTTTGCCGGGCGGACTTAGGCTATAACGTGGCAGAAGAGTTTGCCGCTGACTTTGCAGATGCGATTCATAATCTGGAACATGCTAGAGTGCTGTATCATGACAAAGAACGCAACGATTCATACGGATTTACGCACTAAAAAAGAAGACTTGGATGGTGAGTCCGAGTCTTCTTTTTATTAAAGTGGAAGCCAGTTGATAATTTCTTTTATACTCTTATCCCAAAACTCCCAATCATGGTCGCCGGGGCCTTCACGGTATTCTAGCGGAGCATTTTTCTCAAGCGCAAAATCTCGGAAACGAAGATTATCTTCATATAGAAAATCTTCCGTGCCACAATTTTGGAAAAGGGCTGGTAAGGGAACTTGGTTTTGGAGATTTGTTTCTAATAAATGAAATAAATCATTTTCCGTACCTGTTTGGCTAGCCATTTCACCCGTGATGGCTCGCGTACTGAAATTTTCGAAGCAGTCTTCTTTAATGATATAATTAATATCCATGACGCCGGACATACTGGCCGCAGCTTGGAATTTTTCTGGAAAAGTAAGTGCAACCTTGAATGCACCGTAACCACCCATGGAATGACCAGCTATAAAAGTATCTTCTTTTTTATCTGAAAGTGGGAACCAGTTTTTCATGACGTGCGGCAGTTCCGTGCTAACAAACTCAAAAAAGTCGCGACCGTGAACCATGTTAGAGTAGAAGCTATGATCTGCTGCTGGCATGATGACAGCGAGCCCTTTTTCAGTGGCATAGCGTTCGATATTTGTATTGCGTACATAAGTTGTGTGGTTATTCGACAAACCGTGAAGAATATATAATGTTTTATATTTAGGAATCGAGCCATGATAAAGTGCGTCTGTTTCGGGCAAAATCACCGTTACACTTGTTTGCATAGCTAGACAAACTGATTTGAAATTAAGTTCTAAAATAGCCAATGTAGGGGCCTCCTGACGTGTCTTTTTTTCTAGTATACATGATTTTCAAGCGAAATAAAATAAATATAACTTATCTTATGAGTTAACTCGGAATTAAATGTAAAATAAAGAACCTGCGCGAACAGGTCCTCGTTATTTTTTAATATTTGGTTTCTTTTTATCGACGATGTTTAAGATTTCTTCGAGTTTGCGATTCTTTTCGAGAATGGCTGCTTCTTTGAATTGTTCCGTTGTGACTGGGGGCATCGTTTCTTTGCAATTTTCATGCGATAGATTAGGAAAAAGATTATCAGTCATTTTTCATCGCCTCCTTAAGTTAATTATAAAGTATCGGCAGGGAAATATCGACTATTTAAACATAGATGAAAATAATTCTCAATTAGGGGTTCGTCTTTTTGAATATCGTGTTATAATTTAGTAGAATGAAAAGGACAGTGTTGTGGAGGGGAATTATGAAGAAAATAACTATATTGATGTTAAGTATAACAGCCGCACTACTCCTTGCATCGTGTGGAAATGATACGACAACTGATATGAATAATGAAACAACAAAAACGGAAAATAAATCGCAAGCGGCTCTAACGATTACAGATATGGCCGGGCGTGATGTTTCTTTTGATAAAAAACCAGAACGAATTATCGCACTGACAAATGCGGATATGAATATTATCTATGCACTTGGTGGAACGGTGGTAGGTCGCCAAACAACAGATGCGAGTGGTGTTCCAGATGGTGCGAAGAAAGCTACAGAAGTGGGCAATACCCATGATTTGAATTTAGAAAAAATTGCCTCTCTTGGTGCTGATGCTATTGTCGCAAGTTCAGAACAAAACTTAAAAGATGTTCCCGCGATGGAAGGGGTAGGACCAAAAGTCGTTTTGACCGGAGCCAACTCAATTGACGAAATTAAAAAACAAACAGCCGTACTTGGCAAGCTTTTAGGTAAAGAGACAAAAGCCAAAGAGTTAGAAGCGAATATTGACCAAAAAGTGGCGGAAGTGAAGAAGAAGCAACAAGGTAAAAAAGTGCGTTCATTACTTGTTCTAGGAGCTCCTGGAAGTAATTATGCAGCGCTACCGTCCTCATTAAGTGGAAATGTTTTAGAAATTGCTGGTGGAGAAAATGTAGCGAAAGATTTTAAAGGCGTTGAAAACTTCCCGCAATACGCTTCGATGAACGTAGAAAAAATTGTTGCCGCTGACCCAGAAGTGATTTTCTTAATGATTCACGGCGGGGACGAAAAAGAAACAGAAGCAGCATTTAAGAAAGAAATGAAACAAAATGAAGCTTGGAATTCAACAAGCGCCGTTAAAAATGATCATATTGTCGTACTTCCAGCAGAACTTTTCGGAACCAATCCTGGAATTAAAATTGATCAAGCATTGGATTATATGACAGATGAGATAAATAAGGTGGATAACTAATGACAACTGTGAAGGCGCATGATCCGCGGCGAAAACGTAGACGGATAACTTTTATTGTAGTAATCATTTTACTTATTTTAGCTTTTTTCTACGGACTGACAACTGGGTCCGTGAAAATTACATATAGTGACGCTTGGCAGACGCTAACTGGCGGGGGAAGCGACCTAGCGAACCAATTGATTTGGAACTTGCGCTTGCCTCGGTTATTAATTGCTTTCTTAGTAGGAGCGGCGCTGGCGATTGCTGGATGCTTGCTGCAAGGTGTGATGCGGAATCCATTAGCTGACC
Organism: Listeria monocytogenes; assembly: GCF_900187225.1. Classification (GTDB taxonomy): domain Bacteria; phylum Bacillota; class Bacilli; order Lactobacillales; family Listeriaceae; genus Listeria; species Listeria monocytogenes. The sequence continues at coordinate 2,415,552 of NZ_LT906436.1, read as the reverse complement.
CAGGAGTAATTGGGGTTTCAGCGGGTGGTGGTTTTGTTGCCATTTTAATGACATTAGCATTTCCTGCGTTAGCTTCCTTTGTGCCGATTGGTGCGTTTTTAGGGGCGTTTGGAACAGCTATTTTGATTTATTTGCTTGCATGGGATCGCGGTGTTTCGCCTTTACGCGTAATTTTGTCGGGGGTAGCGATTAATGCGTTTATTGGAGCGATGACTTCTGGCGTAATGGTGCTTTATAGCAACCGGGTCCAAAGTGTCATTTCTTGGATGACAGGAACGCTCTCCGGGAAAAGTTGGTATCATTTGGATATGATTTGGCCGTATATGCTGGTCGGGTTTGTTTTAAGTGGTTTTGCGATTCGTTCTTCTAATGTATTGCTACTTGGGGACGATGCGGCGAAATTACTTGGCTTTTCTGTTGAACGGCATCGCTTTTTCATTATTATGTTGGCGGCCTTTCTCAGTGGTGTTGCGGTTAGTGTAGCTGGACTTATTGGCTTTGTTGGACTTGTCGTGCCACATATTTTCCGTTTGATCATTGGAAATGACTATAAATATTTACTACCATTATCCGCACTCGGCGGGGCTTTATTAGTTGGCTTTGCTGATACAGCAGCTAGAAGTTGGTTCGGATCCATCGAGCTTCCAGTTGGAATCCTTCTTGCAATGATTGGTGCACCATTCTTCTTATTCTTACTTCAAAGAGGGAGGGTTGCTTCATGAAACCTGCATTAGAACTAAAAAATGTTTCTTTCTCACGTAAAAGAGATTTCGAAATGAAAAATGTGAGCGCGAGCATTCCAGAAGGGAAAATCACTACGCTTATCGGTCCAAACGGCTCGGGAAAATCGACTATGTTGCGTTTGATGATGCGTCTTTTGACACCGGATAGCGGAGAGATTCTCTTAAATGAAAAAAATATTACTGAAATCCCATCTAAAGATTTAGCGAAGAAAATGACGATGCTATCACAAGCTCCAGAAGGTTTGGTAGATGTGATGGTACATGATTTAGTGGCGTATGGCCGCTTGCCGCACCGAAGCTGGCTCTCCACTTTGCAAGAAGAGGATGAGGCGGTCATTCACTGGGCTATTAAAGTATGCAATTTAGAAGAATTGGCTTATCGCCCACTGCATTCGTTATCAGGCGGGGAACGACAACGCGCTTGGCTCGCCATGGCTCTTGCACAAAAAACACCTATTTTATTACTAGATGAGCCCACGACTTATTTAGATATTGCGCATCAACTGGAGCTTTTAGATTTACTCGTGCATTTAAATAAAGAATATAATTTAACCATCGTGCTCGTTTTACATGATTTAAATCAGGCAGCAATATACAGTGACCATGTTTTTGTATGCGAAAATGGACAATTAGTCAAAGACGGCTCGCCTAGAGAAGTTTTCACGACAGAGCTTCTTCGCGATGTTTTTCATATTACGGCGGATATTACCGAAAAAGACGGAAAGCAGCATATTCATCCACTTGCTTCGACTCGTTTTGAATATTAAAGAAAACAGAAAGAAGATTAGAATTTGGTGAAAAAGCTTCCTATCCAAGGTAAACTTTATTATAATAGATGAAGGCTGTTGCTCTTTTTAAGAATAGCAGCCTTTTTTACATTTAAATTCGAACACAAAAGGACGGAAAACAATGGCCAGAAATAGAAAAAAGGCAGTTCGAATAGATTATTCGATTATATTTTTAATGATGTTGCTTTGTATTATTGGTCTGGTAGCGATTTATGTCGCTGGGCTTGTTAACGACCAATATACAAATAATTTCTTATTGCAACAGTCTATTTGGATTGTTATTTCTACAGGGGTCGTTGTTGTTATTGTACTTTTTTTCGACTATGATAAGCTGCAATGGGCGGCATACTATCTTTATGGAATAGGAAACTTATTGCTTGTACTCGTACTTATCGTTGGTGACGAACGAAAAGGATCCAAGAGTTGGATTAGTATCGGATCGCTTGGAAGCTTGCAACCATCGGAATTAATGAAAAGTTTTTTGATTTTAGCACTTGCAAAAGTCATTTGGGACCATAATAAAAAATATAAATTACATACCGTGAGCTTAGATATGCAGTTACTGTTGAAAATAGGTATTGTTTCTATTCTTCCGCTTGGTCTTGTAGCACTTCAACCGGACCTTGGGACGATTCTAGTATTTATTGCTATTATTATCGGTATGGTATTTATTAGCGGTGTTACTTGGAAAATTTTATTACCAGTTTTTAGTTCGATTGCGCTCATTGGTGGGACATTAATCTACTTAGTTATGTATAATCAAGAGTTCTTACAAAAACTTGGATTTAAACCGTACCAATTTAAACGGATTACTTCTTGGTTAAGGCCGGAAGAGGATCCGCTTGGCGACGGAATGCAGCTACTTCGGTCGATGCAAGCGATTGGTTCTGGGCAGTTACAAGGGAATGGAATCGGTAATCAAGCCATTGCGATACCGGAAAACCATAATGACTTTATTTTCTCCATTATTGGTGGGAATTTTGGTTTCATTGGTGGCTGTGTACTTATTATGTTATACTTTTTACTGATTTACCAAATAATTCGAGTGGCATTAGATATTAATATTCCTTTTTATTCGTATATTTGTACGGGTGTTTGCTCGATGATTTTGTTCCATGTTTTAGAAAATATCGGTATGACAATTGGTCTTCTTCCAATTACCGGTATTCCGCTACTTTTTGTCAGTTATGGGGGAAGCTCACTTCTTGGTGCATTTATGGCACTTGGGCTCGTGTTATCGGCGAGATACAATGCTCCAGAAGTTAACTTAGGGAAAGAAAATCGTTTCTGATTTTCTTTTTTAAACTGTTTGGGAGAAAGCGTTCGTTTTGTTTATACAAACCAACCAGTAAGGAGTAATTAAATAATGAATCAACAAAATAAACTAGCTGGACGCATTGATTACGGGATTGTCCTATCAATGATGTTACTCATGATAATCAGTTTGGTGTCCATTTATAGTGCGCAATTAACAAATAATCAATATGATGCTAACTTTGTGGTCAAACAAGCCATGTGGTTTGTAGTGTCGACATTTGCAATTATTGTCGTGATGCAACTAGATTATGATCGTCTGACGAAATGGGCTTATTACTTTTACGGACTAGGTCTATTTTTACTCGTATTTGTATTGCTTTTTGGGAAAGAAGTAAAAGGAGCAAAGAGCTGGATTGTTATTCCGTTCTTAGGGAACATTCAGCCATCTGAAGTTGTTAAGGTTATCTTAATTGTCGTTTTAGCAAAAGTAATTTGGGATCATAACCGAACGTATAAGATCCACCGTTTTAGTTATGATGCTTGGTTACTTTTAAAGATTGGCTTATTTACATTAATGCCGCTTATTCTTATTATGCTGCAACCCGATTTAGGGACTGCCCTTGTATTTATCGCTATCATGTCGGGTATGATTCTTATTTCTGGAATTACTTGGAAAATTATCGTACCGCTGTTTGGTTCGATCGCGGCAATTGGAACGGCGCTTATTTGGATGGTTATTTATCATCAAAATTGGCTGACAAGTCTTGGCTTTAAACCGTATCAATTTGAGCGGATTACGACGTGGATCAATCCGGAAAATGATCCTCAAGGCGGAGGCTATCAAGTGCTGCGAGCGATGACGGCAATTGGTTCAGGACAGATTTCTGGGAACGGCGCGGGATATGATGCCATTGCAATTCCAGAAAATCACAATGACTTTATTTTTACGATTGTAGCCGGAGATTATGGCTTTATTGGAGCTAGTATTTTATTAGCAATTTATTTCTTATTAATTTATCAAATTATTCGTGTGGCGCTGGATGTTGGCGTACCGTTTTACTCTTACATTTGTACGGGGGTTGTAATGATGTTAATGTTCCACGTACTAGAAAATGTGGGGATGAATATCGGCTTACTACCAATTACAGGTATTCCGCTTCCGTTTATTAGTTACGGTGGTAGTGCCCTGCTCGGGAACATGATGGCGGTCGGGCTAGTTCTCGGGATAAGGTTTAACTTTAAGAAATCGATGTTTGAAGTGAAAGAAGAAAATCACGCATCTTAAAATGAAAATACAGAAGTCGAAAACGGCTTTTGTATTTTTAAAACCACAAATGAATGCGCTTTCAAATTCTCTGTTTTTTTCTAAGTGTTGCCATTTGTACTTTCAGAAAAAATGCACTATGATAGTAGTAGAATGCAATCGGAGGGAGAGGCAAAATGATTAATTTTTATTGGTATCCAAAATGTAGCACCTGTAAGAAAGCAAAAGCATGGCTTGAAAATGAGCATGTTGATTTTAATGAAGTAGACATTAAAACTGAAACGCCAACTGCCGAAGAGTTACAACAGTGGCATGAAGCTAGTGGGCTTCCAGTCCGCCGTTTCTTTAACACAAGTGGTATTAAATACCGCGAACTTGGACTGAAAGATAAATTAGATACACTTTCGCCGGAAGAAGCTTATAAGTTACTTGCATCAGACGGTATGCTAATCAAACGCCCACTAACTACGAATGGCAAAGAAGTGACGCTTGGTTTCAAAGAAGAAGAATTTGAAGCAACTTGGAAATAGTCAATATAGATAATTGCACGAAAAAGGAGGAGTTTTGAAAATGAGTTTACCAAAAGACTTATTGTACACAGAAGAACACGAATGGGTGAAAGCAGACGATGGTAGTTATGTTATTGGAATTACGGACTTTGCTCAAGATCAATTAGGGGATATCGTATTTGTTGAATTGCCAGAGGTTGGCGACACTGTAACAAAAGGTGACTCCATCGGTAGCATTGAATCTGTAAAAACAGTATCTGATTTTTACGCACCAGTAACTGGTAAAGTAGTTGCTGTTAACGAAACATTAGAAGATGAACCAGAATTAATTAATAGCAATCCATACGATACAGGCTGGATTTTAAAACTTGAAGAAGTAGAAGAAGCGGATGTAAAGGCTCTTTTATCAAGTGACGATTACGAAAAAGTATTAGATTAATTTTTAGGAGGCCGGCTTGGGATAACCGAAGCTGGTCTTTTTTGATAGGAGGCGTTTTTCCTGGAAATTTGGGAAAAAGAAAGTTTGCGGACGGCGCAAAAAAAAGGTGAGGACTTCGTTGTTTTCTTTTTTACTCCAATGTGTGGTAGCTGCCAAATAGCAAGCCGCCTTGTGGACGTGGTTATAGAAGCAGACGGGATTCAGACGGAAGTTGCAAAAGTAAATTTGAATTATGTACCTGATATTGCGCAAAGTCTTGAAATCACATCAGTACCGGCTCTAGTTAAATTTAAGAACGGTCAACCGGCCGATTTAAGCTATCAATTACATGATGCAACGGCCATTTTTGAATTCCTGTATAGTGAGTGATACAGGGATTTTTTCTGTGTTAAAATTTGCCCTGGTACAAAAAAGTTTCGCTCCCGATATAGAACTGCATTTAACTAAAAACGTTGCTATAGACACAATTCAGCTGCTTATGGTAAGATAATTCGAGTTGTTAAATTAGTGTTTTATAAAGAGAGATTTTTAGTGAAACATAAAATATCGGAGGCTTTTTCTATGAACCATTCTAATCTTACTATTTTATCTGTTTGTAGTAATTTTGTTATTGTTGTACTTAAATTGATTGTCGGCTTTTTTACAGGTTCCGTGGCAGTGATTTCGGAAGGGATTCACTCGTCCATGGACTTATTTGCGTCAATCATAACTTTCTTCTCAATTCGGATTTCTAATCAACCGGCCGATGAAGACCATCCATATGGACATGGAAAAGCAGAGAATATTGCGGGAACCATTGAAACTTTACTTATATTTGTAGCGGGGATTTGGATCATTGTGGAATCAGTTAATAAACTTGTAAATCCTCACGAAATTCGTTTTCCAGCGCTTGGTATTATGGTAATGCTTTTTGGAGCTATCGTGAATATTATCGTGTCTCGTATCATCAAAAAAGCGGCTGATGAAGCTAATTCAGTTGCGATGAAATCCAATGCATTACATTTATATACAGACGTGTTCACATCGCTTGGGATTGCGCTTAGTTTGTTCCTTGTATACATAACCGGCTGGCTTTGGTTAGATCCTGTCATCGCAATTCTAACGGCGTTTTATATCATGTATGAGGCTTATAAATTGTTAAAAGAGTCTTTCCCTCCATTAATGGACAAACGCTTGTCTGCGGACGAAGAAGAGGCTATCAAGCAAATTATTTTGGCCCATAAAACAAGATTTATTGAATTTCATGATTTTCGCTCGAGACGGGCAGGCGCAGAAGAATATATTGATTTTCATTTAGTCGTATCTTCTTCGATGACGATTGAAAGTGCTCATTCGCTATGTGACGAAATTGAGGCAGAGATTATGAATTTTTATGCTAAAGCGGAAGTTCTTATCCACTTAGAGCCGGAAGAAGAACGGGTCCTTACCAGAATTTAATCCGAGCTCTTTCTATTCGATTTGTTGCTAAAGTGTTACAATAGGTAGAAATAAGACTGGAAAGGACAATGAGTATGACAACTTCTATTTTAATTGCTGATGATGACAAAGAAATTGTTGATTTAGTAAAATTATATTTACAAAATGAAGGATATACGATTTATCAAGCTTATGATGGTGCGGAAGTATGGCGTTTAGTTCAAGAAAAACAGCCAACTTTAGTGATATTAGATATTATGATGCCTGAAATGAACGGCTTAGAAGTATGCCGATTAATGAGAGATAATGGGATTTTGACTCCCATCCTAATGCTTAGTGCCAAGGCTGAAGACAACGACAAAATCATGGGTCTTTTAACAGGTGCCGACGATTATATGGTCAAACCATTCAACCCATTAGAGCTTTCCGTACGTGTGAAAGCAATTCTAAGAAGAATGCAGCAAATGAGCCAAGCAGAGCCTGTTAGCCAAGATAAAGTAATTATTGGACCGATAGTTGTTGACCGCGGACTTCATGTTGTAACGGTTGGTGGCAAAGAACTTCATTTGACGACTTCTGAATTTGATATTTTATTTTTACTAGCGAGTGAGCCAGGGCGCGTTTTTAGTTCAGAATATATTTTTGAGAAGATTTGGCAAGAAAAGGCCCTTGGAGCGAGTAAGACAGTAATGGTCCATATTAGTAATTTGCGTGATAAGTTACGCGAGGCTATGGGTGGAGAAAATGTGATTAAGACTATTTGGGGAGTAGGGTACAAAATTGAAATCTAAACTGGAACTGTTGTTTACGAAAATTAGCCATGTGATGAATGTTTGGCAGGCGACTTTTTTTGCAGCTGTTTCTTGGGTTTTGGCGTTGATTACCATCCAAACTATTTATTTATGGAGCATTTCCATTCGGGATGATTCTTTGTTTTTACGGGAAGTGTCGCAGGCTATTGTTCAATTATTTGGAACGAATAAATATACGCGAATCATGCAATCTTTTTGGATGATGTCGCTAAAATTTCTGATTATCTTTTTAATAGCTTGTCTATTCTTTGCTTTTTTCTATCGTTTGATGCGCCAAAGAATTTTGAAAAAACAACTGCGTACGATTAATTTTGCGCTTAACGACGGGAAGCCAGTTGATACAGAAAGTTTTGTACCGGAAATTCAAGAACTGGAACGTAACATCGAAAATATGCGGGAACGGCAGAAAAAATTAATGCAGCAGGAAGAACAGGCCCAGCAAGCCAGAAATGATTTGATTACGAATGTTTCGCATGATTTGCGGACACCACTTACATCCATTTTAGGCTATTTAAGTTATATACATGAAGACCGTTATCGTGATGAAATTGAGCTGCGTTATTACACCGAGCTTGTGTACGGGAAAGCACGTCATTTGCACAAACTTATTGATGATTTGTTTTCTTATACAAGGCTCGATAGCGTGGATTACCAATTAAAGAAAGATGAGTTAGACATTGTTGAGTTGCTTCGACAATTAGTGGCCGAATACGACGGACGAGCTGCAGAACGAAATATGCAGATTGTCGAACATTTTGATGCGAACAAACTAATTATTGGCGGCGATGGCAACCAAATCATGCGCTTGTTTGAGAATTTATTTTCGAACGCCCTTAGATATGGAGAAGGCAATAAACAAATTGATGTTAGTGCTAAGAAAGAAGACAATATGGCCGTTGTGCGCGTGACGAATTATGGTGAAGAGATTCCTAATGTCGATTTACCTTACTTGTTCGAACGTTTTTACAAAGTAGATAAAAATCGGACGACGACTGGAACAGGCTTAGGCCTTGCGATTGCTAAATCTATTGTTGAAAAACACGGCGGAATTGTTACTGCAGAAAGTAAAAAACGCCAAACCAGTTTTATCGTCAAACTGCCACTAATTTAATCTTTAACAATTCTTAAAAGTTTCTTTCCGCGTGATTTATGTTCTTTCTGTAGAATATAAATCACGGAGGAGAGGAAAATGAAAAAACATATTGTTTTAATTGTTGTTGCTTGTATTACGGTTATTGCGGTATTTATGTACATAGTTCAAATAAATAATAGTGAACTCAAATATCAAAATAGGGCCCAAATTAAAATAGCCTCTCAAATGGCTAGTCAGAATGAACAGACAGATAATAGTATCGTTAGTGAAATAACTTACAAATAAATTAATATAAGTGAGAAAGTTATTGACAAAGTCTACTAGAAAAGGTAATATGAAAAAACAAGAAACGTCACTATAGTCACAAATGAAGTGATTTAATAATATGTAGAAATCTTATCCAGAGTGGTGGAGGGAAATGCCCTATGAAGCCCAGCAACCTAAACAATAATTCATTATGTGTTTAAGGTGCTAAGTCATGCAGAACAACTAATTGTTCTGAAAGATGAGAAGGAAGTTAGTCCATTTGAAAAAATGCTGCCTTTCTGCTCATCAGCAGAAAGGCTTTTTTGTATATCAGAATGTAGAAAAGGTGATAGAGATGATTACGTTACAAAACGTTGTAAAAGAATACACGTCCAGAAACAACAAAGTTCTCGCAGTCGATCATGTCGATTTAGAAATTGAACAAGGCGAGATTTTCGGAGTTGTAGGTTATTCCGGAGCTGGTAAAAGCACGCTCATCCGGATGTTTAATGGACTGGAGCTACCGAGTACTGGAACGGTTGAAGTAGATAATCTACTCATTAGCCAGATTCGTGGCAGTAAACTCAGAAAAGCTCGTCAGCAAATTGGGATGATTTTTCAACATTTTAATTTATTATGGTCCCGCACTGTGGCAGAAAATATCGCGTTTCCATTAGAAATTGCAGGTGTGCGCGGTGAAAAAAGACGCTTTCGGGTAAATGAACTCATCCGATTGGTTGGTCTGGAAGGAAAAGAAAACGCCTATCCAGCAGAGCTAAGCGGCGGTCAAAAACAGCGTGTCGGTATCGCGAGAGCACTGGCCAATAATCCAAAAGTATTGCTTTGCGATGAAGCAACTTCTGCACTGGATCCACAAACAACGGATGAAGTTTTAGAACTACTCTTAGATATTAATAAACGCCTCAATTTAACTATCATTGTTATCACTCATGAAATGCATGTTATTCGGAAAATTTGTAATCGCGTCGCTGTAATGGAAAACGGAAAAGTTGTTGAACTCGGCGATGTTTTAGATGTTTTCCGTCACCCGCAAGAAAAAGTAACGCAGCGCTTCGTTCGCCAAGTTACCGATTCTGACGAAACAGAAGAATTAATCCATCTATTACTTGATAATTATGCAGAAGGAAAAATCGTTAAACTTCTCTTTATGAGCGAAAATGCAACCCAGCCAGTCATATCCCAAGTAGCCAAAGAAAATGATGTTATGCTGAATGTCCTTCACGGGAACTTAACACAAACACAAAATGGCGCATACGGAACGCTTTATGTACAAGTTTTAGGTACAGAAGATGCGATAAATGCGAGTCTAACACAGCTACGTCAACTTAAAGTAGAAACGGAAGTGTTAGAACGATGAGCAAATTACAAGAATTATTTCCAAATGTTGATTTTCAAATGATGTGGGTCGCAACACAAGAAACACTATATATGACACTTGTTTCACTATTTGCAGTCTTTTTACTCGGGATTGTGTTAGGATTATTGCTATTTTTAACTAACAATAAAAAACATGCTGGAGCGCGCATTCTTTACTGGGTTACAGCCATTTTAGTCAACGTGTTCCGCTCAATTCCTTTTATTATTTTAATTGTACTACTATTACCGATGACGAAATCACTTGTCGGAACTGTAATTGGACCAAAAGCAGCACTCCCAGCTTTAATTATCTCTGCTGCTCCGTTCTATGGACGGATGGTAGAAATTGCCTTTCGTGAAGTGGACAAAGGGGTTATCGAAGCAGCAAAATCCATGGGGGCGAATATGTTTACGATTATTGGTAAAGTACTCATCCCAGAAGCACTTCCGGCGATTATTTCTGGTATCACAGTGACAGCAATTTCCCTTGTTGGTTTTACAGCGATGGCTGGTGTCATTGGCGCAGGCGGTCTTGGGAATACTGCGTATCTTGAAGGATTCCAACGTGGACAACCTGATGTAACGGTACTTGCGACAATTATTATCTTAATTATCGTCTTTATTTTCCAGTTTATCGGCGACTTTTTAACAAAACGAACCGACAAACGCTAACCAATGTATATGAAGAAATTTATATAAAAAAACGCGGAATCCCCGCAAAAAAGGAGAGAATTTCATGAAGAAGGTTCTTGGTTTAATTTTCACATTAAGTTTAGTTTTAGTACTTACAGCTTGCGGCGGTTCCTCAGATAAAGCTTCATCTAGTAAAGATGATAAACAGTTAGTAGTGGGTGCATCCAATACACCACATGCCCAAATCTTAGAACAAGCAAAACCAATCTTGAAAGATAAAGGGATTGACTTGAAAATCGTTAAATATACAGACTATGTTATGCCTAACAAAGCGCTAGAAGAAGGCGACTTAGATGCTAACTACTTCCAACATAAACCATATCTTGAATTAGAAGAAAAAGAAAAAGGCTACAAATTTGCTGATGTTGGCGCAATTCACATCGAACCAATGGGTATCTATTCTAAAAAAGTAAAAGATATTAAAGATCTAAAAGACGGTGCGCAAGTATTACTTTCTAACTCGAAATCTGACTGGCCGCGTGTCATTGGTATCTTTGTAGATAACGGATTATTAACGCTGAAAGATGGCGTGAAACCACAAGATGCAACATTTGATGATATTAAAGACAATCCGAAAAATTTGAAATTCAAATACGATTTTGACCCAGCTTACTTGATGACTGCCTACAATAACGAAGAAGGCGACGTTGTAGCAATTAACTCTAACTTTGTTGTAGACCAAGGCTTAAACCCTTCTAAAGACGCTATTGCAATCGAAAGCAAAGACTCTCCTTATGCAAATATCGTTGTAACGACAGAGAAGAAAAAAGACGATAAAAACATTACAGAGCTAGTAAAAGTACTACACTCGAAAGAAATTCAAGATTACATTACGAAAGAATGGGATGGCGCTGTTGTCCCAGTTGATAAATAAAATAGAAAAAATCCTTTTACCGATTTGGTAAAAGGATTTTTTTATTGAGCGCTACTTAAATATAATTTCAGTCCATCAGAAATGGCTTTATCCAGTTCTTTTTTGGATACAATTTCTTTTCCTTCTGGCATTGGAGGGACTTTTTCGTAGTCTAGCATATCAATCGTTGTTGTGAAGTCCATTAAGTCTTTTGTTTTGGTATCTTCAAAATTAGTAGTGATAATCGCTTTACTAAATCCTTTTTTGCTGTCAGGAGTTAATATTAATTTGAAATCTAATGTTTGTGCTTTGTTTTTTGTTAGGGCTTTTAAGGATGATTGGATACTTTTTTGAGCATTGTTCCATTTTTTCTTTGCTGCTTTTTGAGTGCTACCATCAATTTCTCCAATAAGTGCTACAACACTTCCGTTATCATCAAGTTTTGTGAGAACGGCATTAACTAAATCGCTAATCTCATTTTTAGATAATTTTAGGATGATGTCACCATTATCTTTTGAAGTGAAGTGTTGGTCATCTAAGTCGTTTAGATAACTATAAATCGCAATGCCAGCAGTTTCTTCAATTTTTTTCAATACTTTTGCTTGGCGGTCTACAGTTTCTGTATCAATTGTTTGATTGGAAAAATTTTGAATTGTTTCGAATAGATTTAAATACTTCGATTCTAAGTCTTTGTTTTGATCCAGTACCTGATTGAAAATTCTAGCTGCTGAATCCGGTAATAAACTGGAGATGCTATCAGAAGCGTCGTAGAAATCAGATACAGGAATATAAGCTTTTCCGTCATCGCTGTTTTGAAGTGCATGTATTGTTAAATCAAGTGGTTTCTTTCCTTTCCAGTGAATAGAAGATGCGCTGTAGGAAGAGGAGGAATCACTATCAACAGAAATTTTATATTGGATATTCGATTTTTTAAGTTGATTTAAGTCGATTTCAGGACCAAGTTTTTTTATGTAACTATCTGAGAGGTTATTTACTTGGAATGTCACATTTGTTGTATATTGTCGGTTTTCAGCTGTTTTTTGCAAGGCAGCAGTGAAGTCAGATTTAGGGGAGCTACACCCGGATAACGTGGCTAAAAGCAATACAAAGATGGTCGCAGCCATTATTGCTTTCTTCATATTTTAAATTCTCCTTCAATAATTAATCGTTTATTACAAAAAAGTTATTATGTTGCAATTTTGTTACGTTACAACAATACCATATATAAATGAGATATACAATCCCTTTTTTATGATGATAAATCTCTTTGATTTATTGGTATGACACGTTGTATTTTTTTAGTGATGGATTCTCAAATAAAATAGAAACAGTGATAATGCTAGAAAACTGGTAAAAAACCTTTATTAATAGTAGAATGAAGGGGAGAATGCGAAGAATACTGGTTTTTATAGTTGTAATCAGATTAGAATTATACTAAACTAGGATTATGCAAATTTTACACTAGGGAGGACTTTTTTATGGCAACTTTAAAGATTCAAGATTTACATGTTGAAATAGAAGGAAAAGAAATTTTGAAGGGTGTTAACCTGGAAATTTCAACTGGCGAAATTCATGCTATCATGGGACCAAACGGAACAGGTAAATCTACGTTGTCCTCAGCTATTATGGGGCATCCAAAATATGAAGTAACACAAGGAACAATCACACTTGATGGGGAAGATGTACTCGAAATGGAAGTAGACGAACGCGCTCGTGCTGGTCTTTTCTTAGCGATGCAATATCCAAGTGAAATTAGTGGTGTTACAAACGCTGAATTCATTCGTGCAGCCATCAACAGCCGCCGTGAAGAAGGCGACGAAATCCCAGTAATGCAATTCATCCGCAAACTAGATGCGAAAATGGATATTTTAGATATGGACGAAGAAATGGCGGAACGTTATTTAAATGAAGGATTTTCAGGCGGAGAGAAAAAACGCAATGAAATTCTGCAACTATTAATGATCGAGCCAAAATTAGCGATTTTAGATGAAATTGACTCCGGTCTTGATATCGATGCGCTTAAAGTTGTCTCTAAAGGTGTAAATGAAATGCGCGGCGAAGGTTTCGGTTGCTTAATCATTACCCATTACCAACGTTTACTGAACTACATCACACCAGATTTTGTGCACGTAATGATGCAAGGTAAAGTAGTAAAAGAAGGCGGGCCTGAACTTGCGAAACGTTTAGAAGCTGAAGGTTATGACTGGATTAAACAAGAGCTTGGTATCGAACTTGAGGAAGAAGAAGCAGTAGACCAACAATAAGGAAGTGAGGTTAAAATCATGGCACAAAATATGACGATTAAAGATGATTTTATCCACGCTTTTTCAAGTAATGCGAATGAACCGGATTGGTTTTTAGATATCCGTCGCAATGCTTTTAAAGCTTACGGGGAACTGGACTTGCCTTTTGTGGATAAAACAAAAATTACTCGCTGGAATTTCACGAAGTTTGAGACATTTATACCTTTTAAAGAAGGCGTAACAAATGAAACTTTACCGGAAAAAGTAGCGAATTTAGTTGATTTAGATAATAAAGAAGCCAATTTTTACGTTCAAATGGATGAAAGACCTGCGAGACTTCAGTTGCAGCAAGAACTAGTCGACCAAGGCGTTATTTTTACAGATATTATTTCAGCTGTGAAAAACCATCCTGAACTTGTGAAAAAATACTTCATGAAAAACGCAGTACAAGTGAACGAACATAAACTGACTGCTTTTCATGCGGCACTAGTGAATGGTGGGATTTTCCTCTACGTTCCTAAAAATGTCGAGGTGAAATCACCAATTCAAGCTGTATTTGTACAGGATAAAGCAGAATCTCCACTAGTTAATCACGTGTTGCTTGTAGCGGATGATAATAGCGCAGTCACTTATGTGGAAAACTATGTCACTGTTAATAACGAGCCTAAAGGGATTGTTAGCATTGTCGAAGAAGTCATCGCTGAGAAAAATGCGCGGATTACTTTTGGTGGTGTAGACAATCTAGCAAGTGATGTTACGACATATGTGAACCGTCGTGGACACATTGGAACTGACAGCCAAATTGAATGGGCGCTTGGCCTGATGAATGATGGCGATACTATCAATGAGAACGTAACAAACCTAATGGGAGACGGCTCTTCTGCTGATGTGAAAACGGTGACTGTTGGACGCGGTAAGCAAACGCAAAACGTGACAACGCGCGTGACGCATTACGGTAAAGCTTCTAATGGTACGATTTTATCTCATGGGGTTATGAAAGAAAGAGCGACAACTATTTTTAACGGAATTGGCCACATTAAACATGGCGCTTCTAAGTCTGATGCACAACAAGAATCACGTGTACTCATGCTTAGCCCAGAAGCGCGCGGTGATGCGAACCCAATTTTATTAATCGATGAAAATGACGTAGTTGCAGGACATGCGGCTTCTGTTGGTCGTGTTGATCCGTTGCAATTATTCTATTTGATGAGTCGCGGGATTTCTCAAAAAGAAGCAGAAAGATTAGTTATTCATGGCTTCTTAGATCCTGTTGTTCGTCAGTTACCAATCGAAAGCGTAAAAACGATGCTTCGTGAAGTAATCGAAGGGAAAGTGCGTTAAATGATTGATATCCAAAAAATTCGGGCGGATTTTCCAATTTTAGATCAAGAAATAAATGAAAAACCGCTAGCTTATTTAGATAATGCTGCCACTTCACAAAAGCCGAAACAAGTTATTGAAGCTTTAACACATTACTATGAGTTTGATAATGCTAATGTTCACCGTGGTGTGCATACACTTGCAGCAAGAGCGACGGATGCTTATGAATCAGCTCGAGGTAAAGTAGCCAAGTTTATTCATGCGCGTGAAGTAGCAGAAATTATTTTCACAAGAGGCACTACTTCAGCGATTAATTTAGTTGTAGATAGTTACGCGGAAGCAAATATTGAAGCTGGCGATGAGATAGTTATTTCTTATTTAGAGCATCATTCTAATTTGATTCCATGGCAACAACTAGCTAAACGCAAAGGCGCGGTTTTAAAATATATCGAACTAGAAGAAGATGGCACGATTTCAGTGGAACAAGCGAAAAAAACGATTGGCGAGAAAACGAAAATCGTTGCGCTAGCACATGTTTCTAATGTTCTAGGGACAATCACGCCAATTAAAGAAATCGCAGCAATTGCTCATCAATTTGGAGCAGTCATTCTCGTTGACGGTGCGCAAGCTGTGCCTCATATGGAAGTCGATGTAGTAGATTTAGATGCTGACTTTTATGCTTTTTCAGGGCACAAAATGATGGCTCCTACTGGCATTGGCGCCTTGTATGGCAAACGTGAATTGCTTGATGCGATGGAACCTACCGAATTTGGCGGAGAAATGATTGATTTTGTTGAATTATACGATTCGACTTGGAAAGAACTGCCGTGGAAATTTGAAGCCGGAACACCGATTATTGGCGGAGCAATTGCGCTAGGTGCGGCGATTGATTACTTGGCAGAAGTCGGACTCGAAAACATTCACGCACATGAACAAGCATTAGCCAGCTACGCGATGGAAGAAATGAGCAAAATCGAAGGCATTACCATTTACGGGCCGAAAGATGCAAGTAAACGTTGTGGTTT
This sequence comes from Listeria monocytogenes, assembly GCF_900187225.1. GTDB lineage: Bacteria > Bacillota > Bacilli > Lactobacillales > Listeriaceae > Listeria > Listeria monocytogenes. The sequence continues at coordinate 2,399,474 of NZ_LT906436.1, read as the reverse complement.
AGTGACTTTTAATTTAGAAGGCGCACACCCACATGATATTGCGACTATTTTGGACGAAGATGGGGTGGCGATTCGAGCTGGTCATCACTGTGCACAACCGTTGATGAAATGGCTGGACGTTTCTTCCACAGCTCGCGCAAGCTTTTATATTTATAATACAAAAGAAGAAATTGATGCGCTTATAGATGGCCTCAAGTTAACAAAGGAGTATTTTGGATTATGACAAGCCGGAAATTAGATCAGCTTTATAGACAAGTCATTATGGATCACTATAAAAATCCGCGCAATAATGGAGAGCTCCCAGATAGCGATGTAACAATTGACCTCAACAACCCAACATGCGGTGATCAAATTCATCTTCATTTAAAAATGGACGGTGATAAAATCGTTGCGGCAAAATTCACTGGTAGCGGCTGTTCGATTTCGATGGCCTCTGCTTCAATGATGACGCAAAGCATTATCGGTAAAACCGAGAAAGAAGCACTAAAAATGTCCCGCGAATTTTCAGAAATGGTGCAAGGTCACGACCATGAAACAATTGATGAATACGGCGACGTTGAGGCGCTTGCTGGAGTTGCGAAATTCCCAGCAAGAATCAAATGTGCGACTCTTTCATGGAAAGCAATGGAGAGAGCGATTTTTGAAAAAGAAGGAACAAAATAAGTAGCGAAAAGGAGGATACGACATGACTGAAATTCCAGAAATTGGCGAATACCAATATGGATTCCATGACAAAGATACCTCTGTGTTCCGTACAGAACGCGGATTAACAGAAAAAGTAGTAAGAGAAATTTCGAATATTAAAGAAGAACCAGAATGGATGCTTGAATTCCGTTTGAAGTCTTTGGAACAATTTTATAAAATGCCAATGCCGACTTGGGGTGGCGATCTGTCCGAACTAAAGTTTGAAGACATCACTTACTACGTGAAACCGTCTGAACAAACAGTACGCTCTTGGGATGAAGTTCCTGAAGAAATTAAACGTACTTTTGATAAATTAGGTATTCCTGAAGCCGAACAAAAATATTTGGCTGGTGCATCTGCACAGTATGAATCCGAAGTAGTTTATCACAATATGAAGCAAGACCTAGAAGATTTAGGGATTGTCTTCAAAGATACAGATTCCGCGTTAAAAGAAAACGAAGCTATTTTCAAAGAATATTTCGCAAAAGTAATTCCACCAAGCGACAACAAATTCGCTGCGCTAAACTCGGCTGTTTGGTCAGGTGGTTCATTCATCTACGTACCACCAGGTATCAAAGTAGATACGCCACTTCAAGCCTATTTCCGCATTAACTCGGAAAACATGGGGCAATTTGAACGGACACTAATTATCGTGGACGAAAATGCCAGCGTAAACTACGTGGAAGGCTGTACGGCTCCCGTTTATACAACGAATTCCCTTCACTCAGCTGTCGTAGAAATCATTGTAAAACCAGGTGCTTACTGCCGTTACACAACTATCCAAAACTGGGCAAATAACGTTTATAACCTAGTAACGAAACGTACTTTCTGTGAAGAAAATGCGACTATGGAATGGATTGATGGTAACATTGGTTCGAAATTAACAATGAAATACCCAGCAGTACATTTACGAGGCGAAGGAGCACGCGGAACGACGCTTTCTATCGCGATTGCTGGTAAAGGGCAACGTCAAGACGCAGGAGCAAAAATGATGCACTATGCGCCTAATACGTCCTCTACGATTGTATCGAAGTCGATTTCGAAACAAGGCGGAAACGTAACATACCGCGGAATTGTTCATTTTGGCCGTAATGCTGATGGCGCACGTTCGAATATCGAATGTGATACGCTAATTATGGATAACCTTTCCACATCGGACACAATCCCGTACAACGAAATCCTGAACAGCAACATCTCATTAGAGCACGAAGCTAAGGTTTCCAAAGTATCCGAGGAACAACTTTTCTATCTAATGAGCCGTGGTTTAAGCGAAGAAGAAGCGACAGAAATGATCGTTATGGGCTTCATTGAACCATTTACGAAAGAATTACCAATGGAATATGCCGTTGAGATGAACCGTTTGATTAAGTTTGAAATGGAAGGCTCGATTGGTTAAATAAAGCGAGAGACGAACTTATTAGTTCGTCTTTTTTTGTTTTTCTAAATAGAAGACTTATTAGCTCAAAAATACAAATAAATCAGAAAAAATAATTGACTAAAAATTTGAATCATTGTAATATTGTTAATATATTCACAAAAAAGGAGATGGAAATATGAAATTAAAAGAAGGAATATTTTTTAAAATCGTAATATGTTTTGTAACTATTTTTATTTGCCTCACTCCTTTATCCACATCTGTGTCAGCGCATGCAAGTGTGAATAGAGAAGACGGAAAAGAAGGGAATACTCTAGAACAAACTGTTTCAGTTGATAAAGAAAATCCTGATTTATTTGTAAATCAGAGTGTAGAAAACAATGGTCCAAAAAGATTATTCGCTAATCAAACAGAAAGTGGAGGATCAAAGTATAAGTTTGTAACAAAACAAACTGTAAGCTTAGCAGCTGCAAATAATATTTATAGCCTAGCATTTTTAGCAGCAGGAGGAGCACTTGGACGAGTTGCTAAGAGTACAATTGCAGCAGCTGCATCTAGTATTGTCGGAGGCGGGGCGAGCTTACTCAAAAAATATAACTATATGCGTCAAACGATTTATAAATATTCTACGAAAAAAGAAGACAAGTACAAAGTAATTAATGAATATTTATATACGAAAAATGGTAAACCAGGAAAAATAACAACTTCTTATAGTACTGTGAGAAAATAAAAAAACCGGCTATAAAAAATATTTTTATAGCCGGTTTTTTTAGAGATAAGAGGTGAGCGTATAAAAAGAAAGTAATATTCATTTTTTCTTTTTATAGAATTGTAAAACAACTATATATAAGCAAAAGATACAAACAAATATTATTGCTAAGCTTTTTATAGAAACAGAGGATATGTTTCTATATTTTAAAAAAGCTAACAAAAATGGGGTTAAAATAGCTAAAAATAATAAGAAGAAATAAGAAATTTTTCCTTTATTAAATATGTATCTTTCATCAGCGTTTCTTTTTTCTTCTTTCATTTCCCCAATTAACTTTTCTTTAGGAGTAAAAAGACCGGTAATTATGTAAGCAGAGGCTGCTATTAAAACAGCAGTAAATAAGTTCAGAGGAGTGACTACAAAAGATTCTTCACTTATAATAGAAAATAATAGAATAGCAGCAATCATTGAAATAAATACAATGCTAAATTTTTTGACAGAATATTTTCTCATTTTTATTCTCCTTCCAAGTTAAAAATTTCTTCAACAGGTAAATCGAAAAATTTAGCTATTTTTAAACTAAGTTCTAAGCTAGGATTGTATTTACCCTTTTCAATGGCATGAATTGTTTGGCGTGAAACATCTAATGAATGAGCTAATTCATTTTGAGTAATACCTTTCTTTTCTCTTATAATTTTAACTATATTTGTAACAACCACATTATATCACCTCAAGTAAAGGTACCTTTACATTTATTATATACGATGTATGAATATATGTAAAGGTACCTTTACGTATTTTATAATATATCATCAATTTATTGTACTTTTATAAAAATATCTATTAGAATAATCTATTTATAGGGCATACAAAAAAGTCCTTTATTAATTGAGAACCCATGTTATTAGTTTGTTTTCAATATATGGTGATAAGAGATTGCTAATTAGATGCCCTATAGGATTATTAAAAAAGTAGATAGACAAAAAATCATTTTTTAGAGCAATATTTCGATTTTACTATTGAACTTATTTAACAAATAAAAGTAGACAACAAATTGGTCATGATTTTTCATAAAAAAAATGATACAATATTCTCAACAACTTAGCAAAGGACTGATAATTATGGCAGAAATTAAATACTTAGAGGGAATGTATCAAGATTCATTCTTTCCAACGTTTCTAGTGGATAAATTAAAGCAATATATGTTCGATACGGTTCAATTTTTAGAACAAGGGAATCATGATACAGAAGCGATTCAAGCTAAATTTGATGAAATGACATTAGCAATTAATGCGTTGCAAGATGAGTTTTATGAAAATGAGAGCGAATTAGAAACAGGAGCAAGGGATTCGATTGCTGAAACAATCATCCCGATTTTAGCTCATTATAAGATAGATATCGATATTGAAGAACTACTTAGAGAGCGCGAGTGGTAATATATGATAAAGACTTCAACTGCTAGACAGTTGAAGTTTTTGTTTTGTTTCGAAGTAAAAGCGAGGACCAAATTAAAGGCTTCTCCCTCCTTTTTGCGTTATAATAAACATAAATCATAACGATAGAGAGGGTGGCAGTTGATGGTAACAATCGGGTTAACTGGGTGGAGTGATCATGATTCTTTATTACAAACAAAAAAATTAACATTGGCTGATTATGCGGCACATTTTCCTGTGGTGGAGGTTGATACGAGTTTTTATGCGATTCCTTCTCCGCGAACAACGGCAAACTGGGCGGCGCAAACTCCGGATGATTTTCGGTTTGTGATTAAGGCCTTTTCGGCGATGACGAAACATAAGGAATGGTCGCAGTATTTTGATAGTGAAAATGCGATGTATACGGCTTATATGGATATGATTGCACCGATAAGTGAAACGGGGAAACTACAGGCAATTTTATTTCAATTTCCGCCGTATTTTAATTGTACGAAAGAAAACGTGACTTATTTAAAATATATTGCGTCGAAAATGGGCGATTTGCCAGTGGCGGTTGAGTTTCGTCATAATTCTTGGTATAACGAGCAAAATACCGAAAAGACGCTGGATTTGTTGCGCGAATTAGGCTTTATTCATACAGTTGTCGATGAGCCGCAAGTCGGGGCGGGCAGTGTGCCGATTGTGCTTCGCGAGACGAATAGTGATATGACATTAGTAAGGCTTCACGGTCGAAATCAGTATGGCTGGATGAAAGCTAACAGTCCCGAGTGGCGCGAGGTTCGCACGCTTTACCGTTACAATGAAGAGGAAATTAACGAATGGGCTAAATACGTGGAACATTTGCAAAAGTTGTCCAAAGAAGTTGTCGTGATTTTTAATAATAACAGCGGCGGGGATGCGGCTGATAATGCGAAACATTTACAAAAGGCACTCCAAGTCGAGTTTCAAGGCTTGGCTCCGATGCAAATGGATTTATTTTCGGAATAAAAAAAGATGGCGCATCGCTAGCGCCATCTTTTTTATGCTTTTATTCCAATTAAAAAGCTAATAACTAAAATAATTAATACAATCCCAGTTATCCCAACGTACAAATAATCTTTTTCCTTCAAAAAAGTAAATAATGATACAACGACACGAAGAACTGGCGTTAAAATTAAGCAAAAGAGGCCAAACATCATAATCGCGTAGGGTTTAAGCGTTCCTAGCCCGCTGAAAATCGCCGTAAGTGATGTCGGGTAAGTTTCCCCTGGGTAGCCACTTTCGCCGGTGATAAATAGCATAACAAGTCCGAAAACGATAATGATTGCACTGAGGACAACACCGATTCGTAACAGTGCGCTGACAATTAGCTCGACCCGGTACATTTCTTCTTTTTTCTCTGCCATTTAAATCCACCCCAATCCTTCTAAAATCATTTGGAAGGCAACATATAAAATGACGGGAATAAAAATAATCCGAATAACTTTGCTTTTTAAACGTTGCATGATGCGTGTTCCAAGTGTTGCGCCGACAAGTACGCCAATCGCAACCGGAGCCGCAATAGCGGGCTGGATGTCACCTTGAAAAAGATACACGGTTGCACTGGCCGCCGCGGTTACGCCCATCATTAAATTACTCGTTGCGCTACTTACTTTAAGCGGCATTTTCATAAAGACATCGAGTGCCATTACTTTAAATGCGCCACTACCGATTCCAAGTAAGCCACTAGCGATTCCGGCGCCGTACATCACACCAAAACCAGCAGGGACGTTTGCCACTTGATAATCAACTGTCTGCCGTAAAGATTTATCGTAATATGAATCATGTAAGTTTAGTTTGGTTGCGAGTGGGTCTGGTTTCACATTGGTAGGAAATTCTGTACCGACCTTTTTAATCATGTTGAAAGCAGAATAAAGAAGTAAAAGTCCGAAGATGATGTAGAGTGCCGTGGCCGAGAGCAGTCCGCTGACGAAAGCCCCGGTGATTGCACCAATTGTTGTGGCAATTTCGAGAAACATCCCGACACGAAGGTTCGTAATGCCGTCTTTGATATAAGCAATTGCGGAGCCACTACTTGTAGCGATAACGGAAATAATACTTGCACCAATCGCATATTGAATATCAATTCCGAAAATAAGTGTCAAGGCAGGCGTCACGATAATTCCACCACCAAGCCCAAGCAAAGAGCCTACAACCCCTGCAAAAACAGAGATTAAAAGAATTTCGACTGTTTGCGTAATATCCAAAAAAATCACTTCCCTTTTAAAACAATATATCCTATCATAACATAAAATGAAAAGGGAACAATTCATCCAGTCCTAGCGCGTGTAAAAAACACTGTTTTACGCTACAATAGTTATAAGTAGGGAGTGAGATGGATTGATGAAACATTTAACTTTATGGCATACAAATGATGTTCATAGTCACTTGGAACATTGGCCACGCATTTTTAATTTCTTAAAAGAGAAAAGAACGGCTGCAGATAAAGAAAATCAGTCGGCGCTCTTTTTTGATATTGGTGATTTTTTGGACCGGGTCCATCCGCTTACTGAAGGAACGAACGGGCTTGCGAATACGGACTTACTTAACCAACTGCCGTATGATGCGGTGACTTTTGGCAATAATGAAGGAACGACTTTGGCTCATGAAGATCTGGACAAATTATATGAACATGCGGTCTTCCCAGTAGTGTGCTGTAATTTTTACACGAATAAAGAGTGCACGGAGCAGCCGGACTGGGTGAAATCAATTGTTTATAAAGAAATAGAGCAAGTGAAAATAGCTATTATTGGTGCGACGGCGCCGTTTCGGGATTACTACGAAGAAATGGGCTGGGGAATAGAAGAACCAATTAGCTCGATTAAAAAGCAAGTTGCTGGCTTAGATGAAGATACGGATGTAGTTATTTTGCTCAGCCATCTAGGTTTACCAAGCGATGAACGCATTGCACTCGAAATTCCTGAAGTAGATGTAATTTTGGGCGGACACACGCACCATTTACTTGAAACGGGGAAAATAGAAGGGAATGCATTACTTGCTGCAGCAGGTAGATGGGGTGAATATATCGGGAAAGTGGATATAGAGTTAGATGAAAATAATCAGATACTGACTAAAACCGCCATGACTTTTAAAACAGAGGATTTACCGGCTGCTCCAAATGAAGCGAATGAAATTCAAGGTTTCTTCGATAAAGGGCGCGCAGAACTCTCTGAAAAAGTAGTTGCGATTCCTGGAAAGTTAGCGCATAATTGGTTTGATGACTCGGAAATTGCGCACATTTTGAATGAAGCGGTTTGTGAATGGACTGGGGCAGAAACGTTTGTGATGAACGCTGGAATTTTTATGACAGACTTTGAAGCGGGAATCGTGACGGATTTTGATATCCACCAAATGTTACCGCATCCGCTCAACGCGATTGCTTTAACGATGTCTGGTGAGGAGCTTGAAATACTTATTGACGGAATCTACCGAAAGAAAGCAGAACTGCAAGATATTCCGCTTCGAGGTTTTGGTTTCCGTGGCGAGTATTTTGGGACTGTTTTGATGGATCGAGCTGGTTTTGATGCGGAAAATCAAGTGGCACTTTTTGATAATAAACCAATTGATAAAACGCGGGAATACCGGATTGCGACGCATGATACGTTTGTGTTCGCGCCATTTTTCCCGATTGTAAAACAAATTAAACGAAAAGAAGTATATACACCGGAACTACTCCGAGATATTTTAAAATGGAAACTCAAAAAAATGTACGGACAGGAGGAAGACAAGTGACGATTACGATTCAAGATTTAAACTACGAGATTATCACCAATTATCGCGATGCTTTTGACGAGGAGAAGTTAAATGAACGGTTTAGCGATATTCTTGGACGATATGATTATATAGTGGGCGACTGGGGTTACGATCAACTTCGGCTGAAAGGCTTTTTCGAAGACGATAACCGCAAAGCCGCATACGACAACAAAATTAGCACGTTAAAAGAATATATTTATGAATACTGCAATTTTGGTTGTGCGTATTTTGTTATTAAAAAAGTAAAATAGTAAATGAGGTAGTTTGGAATTGAAGAATTATAAAGCGTATTTAATTGATTTAGATGGCACGATGTATCGCGGAGCAGAAGTTATTCCTGAGGCGATCATTTTTATCGAAAACTTAAAACGTGCGGGGCTTCCGTATTTATTTGTAACAAACAATTCAACAAAAACACCTGGGCAAGTAGCAGAACATTTAACTGACATGGGGATTCAAGCCGTAAGTGACGATGTTTTCACGACGTCACAAGCAACCGTGCAATTTATGATGGAACAAAAACGCGAAAAATCGGTTTATGTTATCGGTGAACGTGGAATAAAACAAGAACTAACAGATAATGGATTTGAAATAACTTCTAGTAATCCAGCTTTTGTTGTCGTTGGGCTTGACCGGGAAGTCGATTATGAGAAATTTTCAAAGGCAGCTCTTGCAGTTCGCGGTGGAGCGATGTTTATTTCGACGAATGGCGATGCGGCAATTCCGACAGAGCGCGGTTTGCTTCCGGGAAATGGTTCGATCACATCAGTCGTTTCCGTAGCCACAGAAACAGCACCAATATTTATTGGAAAGCCTGAATCCATTATTATGGAGCAAGCACTTGCAAAACTCGGTGTCCATAAAGATGAAGCAATCATGGTGGGAGACAACTACGAAACCGATATTATGGCGGGAATCAATTACGGCATGGATACGTTAATCGTACACACTGGCTTTACATCAAAAGAAGCATTATTAACGAAAGAAATCCAGCCTACATACGCTGTAACAAAACTAACTGATTGGAAATTTAACTAGAAGAGCGGAATTTTTCTGCTCTTTTTTTAATAAATAGGAGGTTAGAAAATGGTCTCAATTCGAAAAGTAACAAAAGACAATTTTCACGAAACAGCGAAGTTAGAAGTACACCCGCACCAAAAAACATTTGTCGCAGAAAACTGGTATTCCATTATCGAAGCAAGTTTTGAAGAAACGTATCATTCGCTTGTAATATACGCGGATAATATGCCGGTTGGCTACGCAATGTACGGTATGGATACAGATGATGGAGAATTTTGGCTAGTACGGTTTATGACAGGGAAAGAGCATCAAGGTAAAGGTTACGGCGGGGATGCGTTAGAGCAAATTATTGAGACGGTGAAAAATTTACCAGAACAGCCAGCACGACTACGTTTATCTTATGAACCTGATAATATTGTAGCGGAAAAATTTTATGCAAAATATGGTTTTGAGAAAACAGGTGAAATTATCGACGGTGAGGCAGTGGCGGACTTGTGGTTTAAACGCTAAGAACGGGTATAGAATGGGGATAAGGAGGATGCTAAATGGACGTTTTTAATGATTTCTTTGTGATATTTTTAATTGCAGCGACTGCCTTTTTCGTGGCAAGTGAATTTGCCATTGTCGCAATCCGGAAACCTACTGTCCTGCAACTAGTAGCCTCAGAGGACCCGCGAGCGAAATATGTAAAAAAAGTTACTTCGAATATGAATGATTATTTGGCTGCCTGTCAGTTAGGTAATACACTCGCCGCGCTTGCTATGGGGTGGGTTGGTGAAGCGACAATGCGTGGTTGGTTGGAGCCATTATTCTTAATGTTGCCAGTGCCAGAATCAGTTGAAAAGCCGATTTCGATTTTTGTTTCGTTTATTTTAATTACGTTCTTAAATGTGGTACTTGGGGAACTTGCACCGAAAACATTTACAATTCAAAGTACAGAAAAAGTAGCGCTGTTTATCGCGCGTCCGCTTGTTTATTGGTACCGCCTGACTTTTCCACTCAATTGGCTATTAAATAACTCGGCGAATTTAATCACGCGGATGTTTGGCGTAAAGCAAACGGTTGATGCGGATCAAATGACACCGACCGAACTGAAGATTATTTTTGAAGATAGCTATAGACAAGGACTTTTGAATCCACAAGAGTTTCGCTATATGAAAAATATTTTCAAACTGGGCGACGTACCAGCGAAAGAAGTGATGATACCGCGAATGTCGATGATTGCGATTGATCAAACGGCGACCGTACGAGATTTATTGAAATTAACTTCTGAACATACATATCATATTTTTCCAGTAACCGAAGATGAAGATAAGGATCATATTATCGGAATGCTACGAGTCAGTGCGGTGATGGCTGGACTTGGAAAAGATGAAACGATTGTGACGCAATCTATTCAACCATTTATTACGCCTGTTTTAGAAGTGTTTGAAGGCATGATTTTGGAAGAGTTACTTGTGAAAATGCAGCAAGAAAGTGAACCATTTGTCGTTCTCACGGACGAATACGGCGGGACTTCGGGGATTGTGACGCTAGAAGATGTCATGGAAGTAATTGTTGGTGATATGGAAGAAGCAAAAGGTCCGAAAGGGATTCGAAAAGTAGCTTTGAATCATTATATTATTGAAGGGTCTGAGCCGCTCCTTGAAGTCGAGGAAGCGCTTGGTGTTCCGATTGAAGGGCCGGGTGTTCATACGTTATCGGGATGGATGTTGCTCGAACGTTTTGACTTAGAAGCTGGTGATGAGATTGAACATGAGGGATACCGCTTTATCGTTCGTTCAATGAATAAAAACTCGATTCGGCAAGTAGAAGTAAAATTAGGAAAAGAAAAACCAGTAAAATGGGAGGAATAGCCTCTTGTTTTACTGGTTTTTGTTTAATTAACGATGTCGTCGTGATAACTATGCGCAAGACGACTGGCAGCGGCCGCAGCGATGGCGCCGACAATGTCATCAAGGAATGTGTGAACGGCGATACCATCGTGTTCATTTAGTTTTGCAAGAATGCCTGGTTTTACTTTATCGATATAACCGTAATTGGTAAATCCAATAGATCCGTACACATTGACGATGGAGAGCGCGAGTATCTCATCGACGCCGTAAAGCCCCTCATCAGCGCTAATGATATTTTGTAGTGGTTGGACGAGTTCCCCTTTTTCAGCCATCACATCAAGCTGTATGCCTGTTAAAACAGCGTTTTGGACTTCTCGCTTACGAAGAACATGCTCAACGTTTTGACGGCAAATATCTAATTCCAATCCGGGATGATATTTTTGTTGTAAAAATAAGACAAGTTCTGCGATATCGTCAATTTCTACGCCTCGTTCGATGAGCCAACTGCGTGCTTTTGATTCTAAGGCACTTTGTTTTTCTACCATTTTTCTTACCTCCTTCTAACTGTATGTATATTGTATGATAGACGTTTACAGGATTTCTAAACATTTTTATACAAAAATAGCGACCGATTGTTTGGTCGCTAAAATATTTGTTTTAAAAAACCTGAACAACTTCTTTAAAACCGATAATTTTTTCTGCTAAAGTTAATTCGATACCCATTTTTAAAGTCATATCAGAACTGGGGCAAGTCTCGCATGCACCAAGTAGTTTAATTTTTACGATTCCGTCTTGTGTGACTTCAATAAGTTCATAGTCCCCGCCATCACGAACTAAAAACGGACGGAACTTTTTTAAAGCTTTATCAACTTCGGCGTAGCTAATTTCTTCCATAGGACATAGTTCTCCTTTCGTGAGGCATTATCATATTCTCTATTATAACAGGATATGGGGAAATTTAAAGAAATTAAATTGGGTTTTTCTGAGGTCGAAAGTAGTACGATATGAAGTAATTACCAAACAAAAACTCTCTTATCCAATTGATAAGAGAGTTTTAGCAGTTTATTTTAGCTGTTTTTCTTAGAGATAGAGTAAATTCCTAAGAGAACGAAACATGTACCCATTAATCCGAACAATATACTATCTTGTTGAGTATCGCCGGTTTTCGGTAATTTTGTTTGTCTTTTGATTGTAGTTACTTTGCTTGCTGTTGGTTTGTTTTCATTGATTTTAATAGGTGTTTTGTTTGTATCTGGTTTTGTATTATTTGGTGTTTTATCATCTTTTTTAGGATCGTCTTCTTGTTTAGCGTATACAAAGGTGACTGTTTGAGCATCAGTTGTAAATACGCCATTAGCGTTGGATGGTGTAGCTGTTAACTTCCAACCACTCAAGTTTTTAGCTGTTACCGCGTAAGATGTATCTAGCTTACCGTTCAATGTATCTGGAGTAGCTAATTCGTTGCCGTCCGCGTCGACGTATTTCACAGTAACAGGCGCGCCATCTGCTTTTTCGTAAACGTACGTAACGGTTTGTTTACTATTGGTAAATACGCCAGTTGCGTTATTAGGAGTAGTTTTAACTGTCCAACCGGAAAGACTTTTGGCGGAAGTTTGATAAGGTGCATCAATTTTGCCGTTAAGCGTGTCGGAAGTAGCTAATTCGTTGCCGTCCGCGTCGACGTATTTCACAGTAACAGGCGCGCCATCTGCTTTTTCGTAAACGTACGTAACGGTTTGTTTACTATTGGTAAATACGCCAGTTGCGTTATTAGGAGTAGTTTTAACTGCCCAATCAGAGATGCTTTTGGCGGAAGTTTGATAAGGTGCATCAATTTTGCCGTTCAGTGTGTCGGAAGTAGCTAAATCGTTGCCGTCCGCGTCGACGTATTTCACAGTAACGGGAGCGCCATCTGCTTTTTCATAAACATAGGTAACAGTTGAATCGGTGTCGGTGAATTGACCAGAAGCTTGTCCTTCAATTTCTTTTAACTGATAGTTGGCTATTGTTTTTTCGGTAGTTTGATAATCCTCCCCAGATTTTCCTGAGAGTGTTTCGGTGGGAGCTAATTCATTGCCGTTTTCATCTTGGTAAAATACACTCACTGTTGAATCTGTTTGTTCAGAAACATTTATTGGTTGTGACACATTGATAGAATAGCTGAGAGGGACACCTTTAGAAGAAGTTGCTGTAAATTTGGCTTTGTAAGTGACAGTCTTATTTCCTATAGGTAGATTTGCAAAAGAAACGGTTTTGTTATCAGCAGAGACTGTTCCATCATTAGAAATATTGGAAACAGGCATTTTTTGACCATTAATATCTAAAGTGGGGTTAGTTGAATTTGCTGTTGCTCCTTTTTTTATATTTATTGTCGGAAGTGTGATAGTTTGGTTATTAATTTGCAGTCCTCCATAATCTCCTTGGGCAACCATTGCTTCAAAGAAGTTTTTCAAGTTACTCAAGTCGGTAATATTATTGTTATCTGCATAAGCAATTGTTAAGCCTCTTAGTGTGTTCAATGCATCGATGGAAGTTAAATTATTGTTGTTCAAATAAAGTACTTTTAAATTTTTCATGGTAGCAATAGGGGCGACATTAGTAAACTGGTTATAATTTAAATTTAAGTTAGTAATATGATCATTTTCTGTTAAAGGTGATAAATCGGTAATATTATTCCAAGTTAAATCTAGTTTTACTAACGATTTAAGTTTTGTAAAATTTTTAAATTCATCATTATTAATTTGATGGTATGCAGGATTGGACCATGCGTAAGAGTTGTAAGAGAATGATGTTAAATTTTCCTTTTCAAGTAATGGTGTAAAATCGGTAATATAATCACCGCCGAGTTCTACTTCTTCTAACGCCGGCATTTCTCCAAGAGCTGAAATATTATTCAATCCCGTTGTTACTGCTACGATTTTTTTCAAATTGGGTAAATTTTTAATTTTATCTAGATTTTTAATTTGTGATTGATTGGAAAAATATAATTTGGTCATATTAACGGCTTTATCTAGTCCTGTTAAATCTTTAATTAGGCCGGTAACTGGATACCCCGGTGCTCCTGACATATTGGAAAGATCTGCGACAGTAATAGTCGCCATATTTGCCTCGGTTATCTCATCTAAGAAAGGATTTCCTATGATGTTTTTTAGTCCTGAATTTAACACCGGATCAGGTATATTTACTACATCTGTTGGTGCTGCCTTTACATTACTAAATGGTAAGAATACTGTAGTTATTAAGAATAAAGCTAAAATTATTTTGACAAGTTTATACATATGTTTCGTTTCCTCCTTAGTTGTTGGACGCATTCTTTATAGTTGGAAATTTGGTGATTACGTCTGAAAGCAATGTAATTGTATCAGAGAAAATGTTTCGAAAACATGTCTTTTTGGTGGTATTCTGAGCAGGTTTTGACTTTTGTTGCAATTTCGCCATATTGTTTTTGGTGGTATTGTAGGGTGTTGTGTTAGGTGGTTGTAGGGGTTGGTCGCTTTTCTAGGGATATATATAATGTATAAAGAAAAGTGGGTGTTTTTTTATGGATGTGGGTTACTGGAAGGTTTACATGATTGCTCTGCTTGTATGTATATTTGGCCCGTAACTTACTTTGCTTCGAATGGGCGAATGGGAATGCGGATTTTCGATAGATGGTGGATGGATTTTGATGGAGGATGATAGTTTGTGTGGTGGGCGCACTTTACAGGAAGGATTACATGCTCGCTTTGCTCGCATGCATATTTGGTCCGTAACTCGTTACACTTCGAACGGCCCAAATAAAAACACGTTCCTAAGGCTCAGAAAGGAACGTGCTCTTTCAACTGGTAAGGTTGAAAGACAATTGGGTTGCGCGCCCAATTGTTAAAGGGAGTGTTACTTATATGTTGACCGTGAAATCACGGGTACAACCTTGAGGCGGTTTATCATATTAATACACTACTGCTTTAAAGATTAGCAATGTATTGGAAATATTATAATATATCTGTAAATTTGTGTCAATTCATATCTTTATAAAAATTCATAAAGTTTAATAGTTATGCTTCGTGAAACAGCTTAGTCGCTTTTTCCGGTGGGTTTTTGTACAATGATAATGAGGTGAAGCGTGATGGTAAATGAAGCGAAATTATATGTTTATGGTTCAACGACTATTTGTGCGAGTTGTGTCGGAGCGCCATCCTCGAAGGAAACAGAGGAATGGCTTCGAGCTGCAATTGGTCGGAAGTTTTCAGGGCAGCCGTTTGTGGTGGAGTATGTGGATATTTTTAATCCGCCAAATGAAACGGCTTTAGCGGATATGGCGAATAAAATTGTCGAAGAAGATTATATGTACCCAGTCATTGTGGTTGACGGTGAAATTATCGCGGAAGGCAATCCTCGGTTGAAAGATATTTATCAAGTAATGACCGACCGTGGTTACTTGGCAACAATGTAACAGTCTAGGGGGCAAGGGGAAATGAATCCGATTGTGGAATTTTGCGTGAATAATTTAGCGAGTGGGGCAGATGCTGCATTTGCGAAACTAGATGCGGATGATAATTTAGACGTGATTGAATATGATTGTCTGACATATTGTGATTTATGTGCGACAAGTTTGTTTGCTTTAGTGGACGGGGAAGTGGTTCGCGGAGAAACAGCAGAGGAATTAGTTGCGAATATATATACATTTTTGGAAGAAAATCCGTTTTAATATAGAAAAAAGCGATGAGCCAGATTACGAGCTCATCGCTTTTTATTAGTTAAAAAATTGCTTGATTGGTGTGTCGCCACTTTCGATGGTGTAGGTTTTATAGAAACTTGATTTTTCGGATAAAGCTTCACTAATAAAATCTGCAACATCTGCTCGAGGAATATTCGTTTTAGGTTTTCCGGAAACTTCAGCGATTTTGCCAGTGGCTGGATCATCTGAGAGGCCAACTGGGCGGACAATGGTGTAGTCGAGACCACTTCTTTTTAGTTCTTCATCGGCTGCTTGTTTGGCTTTTAAATAATGGGCGAGAGATTCGGGACCATTTTCTGGATTGTCGGCGCCGTAAGAGCTAACAATGATAAATCGTCGTACACCTTTTTCTTTGGCAGTTTCGATTGCTTTGATGGCTCCGTTTTGATCAATGTTAACAGTTTCGGAAGCAGGCGTGTGACCCCCAGAGCCTGCTGTGAAAATAACCGCTTCAATTTCATCATAGGCATAGTGGAAATCTTTTTTTAAATCAGCGATAATCGGCTTTGCACCAAGTTTTTCAAGTTCGCTCACTTGCTCGGCTTTTCTAACCATTGCTCGGACGAAGAAGCCTTTTTCCATTGCAAGTTTTTCGACTAAAAGACGGCCGATTTTGCCATTTGCGCCAATTACGAGTACATTCATTGCTAATCTCCTCCTAAAAAATATCTACAAAGAACTTTTCCCGGTGAGTAAAAAATAAAACCACAAGTCGCCTCGTGGTTTCGGTTGTTATTCGAATAAAGATGTGGAGTGCATTGGTTGCACGCGTGTTTTTGGATCAATGAAATTCATTGCATTATTGACGGCAGTTGGTGCTTCACCGAATCCTGTTGCAATTAGTTTTACTTTACCGTCATATGTGCAAATATCACCTGCACAATAAATTCCTGGGATACTCGTTTCCATTTTTGAATTGACGACAATCGAATTGCGTTCTAGCTCTAAACCCCAATTTTTAATCGGACCAAGCGAGGAAACGAAGCCATAATTAATGATGAAATCGTCAATCTCTAGCGTTTCGGTAGTATCACCTTTGACTTCTTGCAAAGTAATATGGGTTAATTTATCGCCGTTACCGAGCACTTCGGTTGGGATAAATGGTGTTTTAATCGCGATAGATGATTTTTCCAAATTATTCACGCTATGCTCGTGCGCACGGAACGCATTACGGCGATGAACAATTGCGACTGAACTTGCGACTTTTTCAAGCATGAGTGCCCAGTCAACCGCAGAATCCCCGCCACCACAAACTGCAACACGGCGACCTGAAAAACGACTCAGATCGTTAATGAAGTAATGAATGTTTGTTCCTTCGTATTGTTCTGCTTCTGGAAGGTCAAGACGTCTTGGTTCGAATGCGCCATTTCCAGCAGTAATAATGATTGCCTTACTGTAATGTGTATCTTTCTTCGTGATGATTTCAAATGTGCCGTCGACTTGTTTTTCCACGCTTTGAACAGCTTCCTCCAGTGCAACGGTCGGATCAAATGGTTTCATTTGCTGAATCAAATTATTAACAAGTTCCTGTGCGCGAACAGAAGGATAGCCTGGAATATCATAAATATATTTCTCAGGATAAAGCGTGGAAAGTTGTCCACCTAATTGCGGTAAACTTTCTATTATTTTCACACTCGCATTGCGCATGCCGGCATAAAATGCAGCAAATAGCCCAACCGGTCCACCACCAATGATCGTGATATCATAAATTTTTGTTTTTTCATCCAAAATACATCACCCCCTAGTTCCTAATTTCCCTATGAAATCGCTAAAGTTGCAATAAGCATATTTTAGCATATATTGTTGAAAAAGAATGTTTACGGGATTGTCTTCATTAAAATATGGAAAAAAATGAACTAGACCAATTACGTTTCAAATAAAAGATTTTTATGAAAACCAAGTCGTCTCAAAGCTTTATTGTGAAAAAAATCGTATACCACTCGAACCATGCTCCAAAGAAGCTTAAACCCTTGAGTTCGCTTTCTTGAAAATGAATGTTAAAAAGTCTATGATATAGTTTGTAAGCTGTGAAATAGGGAATATATTGGTACTTACCATTTTCACTTTATTCATTGTTTGCAGTAGATTTTTAGCGCAATCTACATAGGTGCAGTAAGAAATTCTTAATGCAATTTTTTTTGTGAAGAAAAATATAAGGGAAAGTAGATGTGATAACAGATGAGTAAACCAAAAATTGTCATTCTCGGAGCAGGATACGGGGGACTAAAAACTTTACGTAAGTTACAACAAAGAAACTTGGAAGCCGAAATCGTTCTAGTGAATAAGAATGACTATCACCACGAAACGACTTGGTTACATGAAGCAGCAGCTGGAACAATTGAACCAGAAAAATTAATGTATCCATTAGACAAAGTCGTTAACGATACGAAAACGACATTTATCCAAGATACAGTAGTAAAAATTAATAAAGATGAAAAAACAGTCACACTAGATGCAAATGGCGATATCAGCTATGACTATTTATTAATTGCTCTTGGGTCAGAAGCAGAAACATTTGGAATCAGTGGTTTGAAAGAATATGCCTTCACTATTACAAGTGTAGAATCCGTTAAAAAAATCCGTGCGCACATTGAAGCGCAATTTGCTAAATGGAAAACAGACCCACGCGATGAATTATTAACAATTATCGTTGGTGGCGCTGGTTTTACTGGAATTGAGTTTCTTGGGGAATTAACTAATCGTATTCCAGAATTAGTGAAACAATATGATGTACCACGCGAAAAAGTTCGCATTTACTGTATGGAAGCAGCTCCAAAAGTATTACCACAATTTGATGCGAAACTCGTTGATTATGGTGTTGGTGTACTGGAAGATCGCGGCGTAGAATTCCATGTCGGTAAACCAGTCAAAGAGGCTACAGCTGACGGCGTAAAATATGCCGAAAGTGAAAATGAAGTTCGTGAAATCAAAGCAGCAACGATTATTTGGGCTGCCGGTGTTCGTGGCAATAGCGTTATCGAAGCATCTGGTTTTGAAGCTGGCCGTGGTCGTGTGAAAGTAAACAACAATTTAACCGTTCCAGGTAACGAGGAAATTTTAATTGTTGGTGACTGCTCACTAATCATCAACCCAGCAAACGACCGTCCATTCCCGCCAACTGCCCAAATTGCAATGCAACAAGCAGATGTGGCTGCAGTGAACTTAGCTAAATTAGTTAAAGGCGAAACGGACCTACAAGACTTTGTTTATCATGAAAAAGGAACGGTATGCTCTCTAGGCGATAACGATGCAATTGGTGTCGTTTTCGGTAAAAACTTGAAAGGCTATCCAGCTTCCGTTATGAAGAAAGTTATTGATGACCGTGCCCTACTACTTATTGGTGGTTCAGGCGTCTTGGCAAGTAAAGGTAAATTCAAATTCTATAAATAAAAACTCAAGAAGCGCTGTATCTGCTTTTGTCAGATATGGCGCTTTTTTCATGTTATAATTAGAAAAAAAGAAAGAAGGTAAATCATGGAACAACTTTTTGATATACTTCCAAGTGAATGGGCCGAACGTTTTTTAGAAACGGAGAAAGAGCGGATAGAGCTACATTTTAAGGATGCTGGTAAGCTTTCATTGTTGCAAAGTAAAGCTGGTGGGCGTGGTTACTTACCAAAAGAGCAAGGCTATCCAGTGACCGAAGAAGGTAAGCCACTGTCCTTATTAACACAAATTAATTTTTCGGAAATGCCGCAAATGGAAAATTATCCAGAATTTGGATTGCTTGCTTTTTATGTGGATTATCAAGATGATTTGTATGGACTTAATTTTGAAAATCCAACGAGCCAAGAAGGTTTTCGGGTGTTTTTCTTCGATGACTTGGGAAGTGAGAGCTTAACTGCCGAAGAACAAGATGCATTTTTTGAAGATGTAGCGAAAACGGACTTTTACCCCGTTGTAAATGGTGAATTTAAAATAGCTGGGCAAGTTTCAGATCAAATTCTATTACAAGATAGCTTTGATTTTGAAAATGAATTTGGAAGTAATTTTTATGAGCTGGCTGACCAAATTTTCGCGGAAGATGAAGATAAATCTGAAGCACTATATCAAATTGGTAAAGAATGTAGTCAAATTGGGGGGTATCCTTTTTTCACACAAGAAGATCCGCGTATGTATACAGAAAACCCGCATCATGACACGCTTTTGTTTCAATTAGCATCTGAGGATTTTGATGAGAACAGAATGGCAATTATGTGGGGCGACTGCGGTGTCGGGAACTTCTTTATAAATAAACAAGATCTAATCAATCGAGACTTTTCCAATATTATGTATAACTGGGATTGTTCGTGAAAAAAAGCAGAAATTCTTGGGGAATTTCTGCTTTTTTTATGCCCGGATAATTTTTCTAATGCTAACCCACCAATTTTTATTAACGATAAAGGCTGTCAGTAGAATAAACGGGAAAAATTGTAGCGGGAAAATGAAAAGTAAAATGGATGCGGTTAGAACAGGCTTTCCCACAATTTTCGTACAACAGGCGGTTACGAAAACCGTAATGAGAAATCCAGTTGCCCCATCTATCCAATATGTTGCTATGTATCCCATCACAGTACTAGTGAAAATCGCCGGAAAAATCGCACCACCATTCCAACCAGTTGCTAAACAGATAGCGACTAAAACAGGCTTTAAGAGCGCAATAATTAATAAGAAGGGAATCGAATAATTTTGGACAGTAGTTGTTAATTCGATTAACTGATGTTCGCCGGAAAACAACATGAAGGAAGAAATAATCCCAAACAAACCAATACTTAATCCACCGATAATCGCCGCGACCATTTTATTTTTAATTACAGAGGCCGCTTTCGCAATGTATACTTGTAATTGCTGAAAATAAACACTAAAAAGCCATCCGAGAATAATTGTTGGAATAAAAAGTAAAATAAACCACCAAGACCAACCCATATCAGGTAGCCGAATCGCAAAAATACTTGCAGGCATTTTTAAAAAGGATTTCAGCCAAAGGAAAGATCCGAGTGCGCTAAAAGAAATAAGAAGTGATAACACTAATTTAGAGTTTTTAGGAATTTTCTTTGCTTGACTACTTTCATCAATTTCCTCGGCTAGTCCGCTAAACGGAGCGTGGAAAATACTGGAAATAATCGCGCCAACACTCAAACTAACAAGTTCTTCTTTATGCGCCATAGATAATTTTAAATGGTCAATAATCCAAGTCGTGGCACCACCTACGATACCAATTAAAGCCGCTTCCGGACCAACGCTCGCCCCAAATGTTAAAATAATCCAAGCGCTAAGTATTGTTGGAAGCAGAACTTTGCGATATTCCATCCGTCCAGTTTTCTTCGCCTCAGCAACATTATCATGCATTGACCGCGGATAGTCACCAAGTTTCAGCTGAACCATCCCTACAAAAAAACTCCCGATTAAGCCGATTAGTAGAGGATAATACGATGAAAAATCAAACTGATTAGGAAGATAATCCCACAAAAATGTCGTGGCAAAGTGAACCATTGCTAAAAATAAAGCAGCAATAACTCCCACTAAGATACCTAGAATAAATGTATAAACGCTAAAAATGAGTGTTACCTTTTTCACCGAAGTCAGCCCCTTTTTAAAATCCGTTGATATCATGATTTTCCCTTTAACATATAGCTGTAAACTAACGACAAACAAAAAAAGTTGACTACAAATAGTCAACTTTTTATTTACATAAACATTTCTAAAATAAATCCAATCGCAATCCCGGTAAGTGCTCCGAAGAAAACTTCCATAGGTTTATGACCAAGTAATTCTTTTAAATGCTTCGTTTTTTCTTCTTGTTCAGGAGCAGCAAGTCCTTTTGCATGTTCCACGAAGTCTTGGAAATCCGTTACTAATTTGTTTAAAACAACTGCTTGTTCACCGGCTTGTCTTCTAACGCCAGTCGCATCGAACATCACGATAATACCAAATACAACAGAAATCGCGAAATAAGGTGAATCTAACCCGTATTCAATGGCAAGTGTAGTCATTAAGGCAGTAACCGCAGCCGAGTGAGAGCTGGGCATACCACCGGTGGAAAACATTAATCCGAGGTTAAACTTCCGGTATACTAAAATATGAATCGGAACTTTGACCACTTGGGCAAACACTATCGCAATAATAGATGCAATTAATGGTGTATTCGTAAATATCGACATCAAATCTCTCCTGTCAAAAAGTCTATTCTTATTTTACCACAATGAGCTTATTAAAAACCTATTCTAGAATTTTTCTTCCAACTCTTATATAATAAAGTATAAATCAAATTCGGAGAGAAGGGAATATATGGGACTTCAAGAAACTATTGGTATTGAAATTGTTTCAGTAGAAAAAGGGAAAGCCGTTGTTCAATTAGAAGTGACAGAAAAAGTCCATCAACCATTTGGCTATTTGCATGGTGGGGTTTCTGTTGTTTTAGCGGAACATGCAGCAAGTATTGGTGCTGCCAAATCAATCGAACCCGATGAAATCGTCTTTGGTTTAGAAATTAATGCCAATCACTTAGCATCAAAACAAGCCGGATTGGTGACAGCAACCGCAGAGGCAATCCATATTGGTAAAAGTACCCAAGTTTGGGAAATAAAGATTACTGATGAAACTGAGAAGTTACTTTGTATTAGCAGATGTACCATTGCAGTTAAAAAGAAGCGAAAATAATAAGCATGGCAGAGATTAAATCTCGCCATGCTTTTTTTATTTTTCCGATTTATCATCGTCTGATTCGGTTTCACTTTCATCTTGCTCGATGATTTCATGCTCAGAATCATCCGACTGTTCTTCAATCGTTTGTTCCTCGCGTTCACGTTCTTGTTCTTCCTGATCTTCGCGCTCATCAATTTTTTCTTCGCGTCGTTCCCATTCCATTCGTTCTTCCAATTCTTCCCGTTCTTGTCGTGCTTTTTCAATTTGTTCTTGTCGGATAATAAGACTTTTCTTTTTCTTGATATCGTCTTTTTTCACCGAACGCAATTGGTCACGAATTCGAATAGCTAGTGGAACACCGGTATCATAAGCAGCCCGGTTAATAAGGTGAGAAGCCACTGGTGTAGTTAAGAAAATAAACAATACGGCCAGAAGTACTCGCGCATTAAAACCTTCGCCTGAGTGGAAAAAGTAACCAACCGTTGCGAACAGAAGTAAGCTAACGCCAAATGTATTACTAATCCCGGCAGCGTGTGTTCTTGTATATACGTCAGGCAAGCGGATAACCCCGATTGCGGCAAGAATACTAAGCAAACCACCAATTATAATCATAATAGAAATAATAATCTCAATTATCACGTTCACGGTCAATCACCTTTCCTTTCTCAATAAATTTGGCAAAGGAAACCGTTCCGATAAATGCAAGGAGCGCAATGAGTAAAATAACATCCAAAAAGGCATGCGTATCGTAAAACATCGAAAGAAGCGCAACAATTGCCACTAAGTTCATTCCGATAGAATCCAGGGCCACCACTTTGTCAGAAGTAGTAGGTCCTTTTAAAATACGGTAAAGATATAAGAAAGTCGAAATCGAATAGAGAAGTAAACCAATGGATAAAGCGATTTGAATAATCATCCGTGGAACACCTCCATAATCGCGCCTTCATAAGACTTACGAATCGTCGCAATTTCTTCTTCAATATTTGGAACGTGAAGAGAGTGAACATAGATTGCTTTATAGTCGTCCGAAATATCAATCGAAAGCGTACCGGGTGTTAGTGTAATCAGTAATGCGAGCATCGTCACTTCCCAGTCTGTCTCAAGCGTTGTATCATATCTGAAAATCCCTGGTCGAATGTTCATATCTTTCTTTAATACAATCCGACTTACATGCACCGTAGAAACAATTAAATCATGTAAAAAACGGAAAACCAGTTTGACAAGAGCGAATAACCGAAAAAGATAAAATCTCGATCCTAGGAACCGTCGCATAAAGAATAGCAAGAAAATCCCGATGATAAAGCCAATGATAAATGTTGCAAAGCTAAACGATGACTCCAAAAACATCCACAAACAAGCAAGTATTATATTAAGAATAAGTTGAAAAGCCATCTTTTATCACTCCTTTATCACCGCATGGATATAAACAGAAGGGTCAACAAGTGGGTCAACCGCCTGTTCAATAAACGGATAAATTGCGTTACTAAACACACCATAACCAATCGAAATCGCAAGTAGAATAACTACTGGCACAAGCATTTTTTTATACGGAATCTGTAAATTGAATACGCCTTTTTTCTCGCCCCAAAAGCCTTTTGTAAAGACTTTAATTAAAGACATAAGGACGAATAAACTGGATAGTAAAATGATGATCCCGCCGACTATTTGACCAGCTGAGAATGCTCCTTCAACAATCAGCAGTTTTCCGATAAATCCGCTAAGTGGTGGAATTCCTGCAAGGCCAAGAGTAGCAATGAAGAAAATCCAACCGAGCGAAGGCTTCACGCTCATCAACCCGCTGAATTTTTTCACGCTAGAGTATCCCGTAATCGCCATCACAATCCCAACAATAAGGAAGAGGGCGGCTTTGATAATCATATCGTGAATTAAGTAAAACACAGCACCAGTCATCGATTCGCGTGTCATGATCGAAACGCTAAACAGAATAACACCAATCGCAATCATAATATTATAAATCACAATCGTTTTCATATCATAGTAACTAATTGCCCCAATAACCCCAAGAATAATCGTCACAATCGCAAGAATTCCAAGTAGTGGAACAACAAAATCTGTTAACGAACTGAAAAATAGTGTGTATGTCCGGATAATCGCATAAACCCCAACTTTTGTCAGAAGTCCACCAAACAAAGCAAGCACCGGAATTGGTGGAGCAAAGTAGGAACCTGGAAGCCAGAAGTAAAGCGGGAATAACCCTGCTTTCAATCCGAATACAAACAAGAACAGAACCGCGACAACGCTAATCATTCCAGTATTTGCACCATTTAAGTCCGTGATTTTTTGCGAAATATCCGCCATGTTGAGCGTTCCAATCATCGAATAAAGTAGCGCAATTGCTACAACGAAAAATCCGGAACCAACGACATTAATCAGTAAATATTTTATCGTTGCTTTAAGTTGAACCTGTGTCCCACCAATGACAAGCAACACATAAGATGCCATCAGCATAACTTCAAAGAACACAAACATATTAAAAATATCACCAGTTAAAAATGAACCATTAACCCCAACGATCATAAAGAGAATCGCTGGATAATAAAGAAATTTCTCCCGCGGTTTCCCAATCGTATAAAAAGAATAAAGAATCACGCAGAATAAAACAATACTCGTCGTTGCCGTAAGCAGGACAGCAAGCATATCGCCAACCATCGTAATCCCAAAAGGAGCCGCCCAGTTACCAATATTCACAGTTGTAATCCCATTTTCTCGAATATAAAATACAAGTCCAATCGTTGCCACAACCAAGATACCACTAAAAATAAGGGCGAATACCCGTTGAACGATGACTCGTTTTGGCAGTAGCATTAAAGTAATTGCTCCAAGGAAAGGTATCAATATCGGCATTAAAATTATATTATTCATCATCGGCTTCATGTCCTCTCGTCTTGGATACACTCTCGCTATCAAGCTCCTGATACGCTCTATAAGCAAGAACAAGGAAAAAGGCAGTTACACCAAAGCTTATAACAATCGCAGTCAAAATAAGTGCTTGTGGAAGCGGATCATTATACGTTCCCGCTCCAGGTGTACCAAGAATTGGCACGCGACCTTTTTTCAGTCCACCCATCGTAAGCACAAGCAAATTGACACCGTGGCTTAGGACAGCCGTTCCAATAATAATTCGTAACAAACTTTTAGAGAGAATTAAGTAGACAGCAGCTGCAAAAATCAAGCCGATTAATATAGACATTAATAGTTCCATCAGTCACTCTCCCCAATCGTTTGAATTATCGTAAGTGTTACACCGACAACAACTAAGTAAACCCCAAGGTCAAACAAAGTCGCCGTGTGTAACGCGGTATCTCCTAAAATTGGCAAATCAACATGACCAAATTTATGTGTTAAGAAAGGATCTCCTGTGAAAATCCCAATCATCCCAGTACCAAGGGCGAATACAAGTCCCACTCCAGTAAGCATAATCGTATTGATATTAAGCATACTAGCAACTGTTTTTGTATCATAAGCAAGTAGCGTTAATGTAATTGCACCAGCCGTTGTAAGTCCAGCTACGAACCCGCCACCAGGATTATAATGTCCTGCAAAGAATAAATGGAGTGAGAATAAGAAAATAATGAAAGCTACTACTTTCGTTACATTTCTCAGTAGAACGTCATTCGTTTTCATCATTCTCACCTCGTTTCGTCAGTCGTAATTTAATCATCGCGTAAATACCAATCGCCGCAATTGAAAGTACAGCCGTTTCGAACATCGTATCAAAGCCACGGAAATCAACTAAGATAACATTAACAATATTTCGTCCCGCCGCTTCCACGTAAGCATTATCCACATAGTATTTCGAAATCGAATCATAAAATGTCGTATTATACGCTGAAAGGGAAACGAGCGTGATAATCACACCAACCCCGATACTCAAAAATGTCTTCATTGATAACCATTTCGGCTTTTCCTCAATATTACTGAACTGAGGAAGGTGATAAAACACAAGTAGATAAAGCACAACTGAAATAGTTTCAATAATAAGCTGCGTTAAAGCAAGATCAGGCGCTCTGGAGATAACGAAGAAAATACTAATCGTGTAACCCATCGCTCCCAGTAAAATAATCGAAGTAATCCGCGACTTGGAAAAGACAATCCCAACCAATGTCACTAAAATAACTGCCGCTAAAACAAAATCAACAACCGTCACTTTCGTCATACTCGAAAAATTGAAATCAAGTGCTTGCGTGAAAATCATGACCGAAGCCATCATCAAAATAAAGGCCGATAACATGTAATTCAAGTAAGTCCGGAGCCAACCAGTCATAATAAACATTGTCATTCGGTACGAACCTTGTTCCAAATAATACATCCCATTATCATACGTTTTCCCAATTCGCAGTGCTTTTGGAACACGGGTTGTAATCCAAGGTTTCCAGTATTTATGTGTAAGGAACAAGACAATCCCAACCGCCACAACGCCAAACGTCATTAATAGGGCTGGCGTAAATCCATGCCATAAACTAATATGAATCGAAAAATCAGTAGCAAGCCCAGGAACTATTGCTCTTACAGCAGGTTCCAAAATTGGCTCTGCAATTAAATTAGGGAAAAGACCAATCCCAACCACAAATATAGATAAAATAATCGGCGGTAAAAGGAGTCCGAATGGCGCTTCATGCGGTTTTTTCGGAAGTAAGTACGGTTTCACTTTTCCAGTAAATGTTTTAAAGAAAATAATCATACTATAAACAAACGTAAACACACTAGCAACCCAAGCTACAACAGGGAGCAGAACGCCCCAAGTACTTGCATCAAACAATTGCAATTGCGTAATATTTACCATGCTTTCAAAAAACATCTCTTTACTTAGAAATCCATTAAACGGTGGAATCCCAGCCATTGCGAACGTTCCTATAAATGCAATCGTCGCCGTAATTGGCATGATACGCATTAGACCACCAAGTCGTCTTATATCCCGCGTGCCTGTTTCGTGATCGACAATCCCAACCATCATAAACAAGCTACCTTTAAACGTCGCGTGATTAAATAGATGGAACACAGCTGCGACAATCGCCATCACATAAATATCATCACTAAGCGTATCAAAGTGAAGGGAAGCAGCACCGACACCAAGAAGCGCCATAATGAGACCAAGCTGACTTATCGTCGAATAAGCCAAAATTGCTTTTAAATCATTTTTCTTCGTGGCATTAAGTGAACCCCAGAAAAGGGTCGTAATCCCAACGAGTGATACCGTCCAAAACCATACACCCGAACTTGCGAATAGTGGCGTGAACCGAGCGACAATATAAATCCCGGCTTTGACCATCGTCGCTGAGTGGAGGTAGGCACTAACAGGAGTAGGTGCCTCCATCGCATCTGGCAGCCAAATATGAAATGGAACTTGCGCGGATTTCGTAAACGCACCAAGCAAGACAAGAACCATCGCGGGAATGAATAAACTATTATTACTAATTACATCCGCGTTACTAATAATCTCCCGAATGGAAAAAGAATCGCTCATAATATGAAGCAAAATAAATCCGCCAAGCATCATCAGTCCGCCGAAGACTGTAATCATCATCGATTTACGAGCCCCATACCGTGAACGCTCACGATGATACCAATACCCAATCAATAAGAACGAACTAATGGAAGTAAGCTCCCAGAAAAGATACAACACAATCAAGTTATCACTCAAGACAACCCCGAGCATTGCCGTCATAAAAATAAATAAAAATGTATAGAAATTGCTAAGTCGTTCTTTCTTTTTCCCTAAATAATAAATAGAGTAAAAGGTAACGAGTGAACCAATCCCAGTAATAAGTAGCGCAAACAGCAAACTAAGCCCATCTACTACTACCGTAAAATTAATCCCAAGTCGGGGAATCCAAGGCATTGAAACAATCGTTGCCCCGTCCATCGTTTTTGGGATAAATGTTAAGAAGTAAATAAACAAAATCACTGGAATCGGAAGTACTAACCAGCCAGTATGAACTTGTTTTGTCCACCGATAAAAAAGTGGAATTAGCAGTGCCACAATAAATGGCAGAACAATTGCTAGATGAAGAAATGACAAAATCGGCTCCTCCTCGAAGAATTTTTATACGGAAACTCATCCTGGAAATGTGAAAATAAAAACAGGAAATGATTATTTTTTAAGCAAGTACTTACATTTAATGAAACATAGTTATAACTAAAATTTTAGAAAACCGTGCTAACTCATCAAATTTCAACAACCTTACTATTCACGAAGTACCCAAATAAACGCCGTACTTTTTATATTTTTTATTATAACATACTTTTTTATCTGAAAAAAAGGCAGGAAACTTAACTTTATAAATCAATTTACCGAAATTTAAAAAACAATTAAATAGGAAGAACAAAAAAACAAACCTAAGAAAAAATCTTAGGTTTGTCAAACTCAATCTACGTTCACATGCCGTTTTCGGTCGGAACGTAGCGCATAAAGCAAAATGAAAAATGCCACGAGGAACATAAAACTCATAAATAAGAATACACTCGGAATTCCGGTGAAACCAGCGAGCGTCCCGCCAAGAATTGGTCCGATAACATTTCCTAAAAAGCGAGCACTTTGATTATAGCCAAGCATTTCGCCTTGCATAACACCAGGTGCCGCAAGCCGAATATAAGCTGTCGTACATGGCACCATACCACCAATCGCAATCCCGAATAAAAAGCGGAAGAAGATAAACACCCAAAGATTCGTCGCGAATGCCTGTGGAATAACAAAAACAGCCGCCATAATCAACAAGATATTCAGTATTTTCTCATACCCATATTTGTCTCCAAGCTGTCCCCATTTTCGCGTCATCACCAAGTTCCCGAATCCCGTCGCAGAAAACGCCAACCCTGACAAGAAAGCAATATTGTCTGATTGCGTCATATCTCCTACATAAAGCGCAAGCAACGGTTGAACACTAAAGTTCGCAATTTGGATAAGCGCTGTAATGACCATCACAGTGAAAAGAACTCGCAGCGTAAAAATTTGTTTTAAAACTGCACGACGTGAATAAACCACTTTGGCAGCTTCTTTTTGTTCTTCTGTACGAATTTCCTTTACACCAAAAGCGACAATTAAAGCCGCCACCATCATCGCAATACCAGTAATCGTAAAGGTATCTTTAAAGCCAAATAAATCCGCCATCGCACCACCAATCAGTGGACCAAATAGCATACCAGTAACACCGCCGAGTTGCAGTGTACCGAGGACTTTTCCAGCTTCATTACGAGGAGTTTGCCGTGCAATAAATGCGTTACTAACACCAATAAAGCCAGTTACAACCCCCATAAAAATCCGTAAAATCAGTAAGTAAGTGACAGAATGCGCAAATCCCATCAAAAAAATACAAATGGATAAACCAACCGAAGTTAAAATCAAAATTCCTTTATAACCGTGCTTATCACCAATTCGACCCCAAATCGGCGAAAAGATAAAGGCAATTAAAAATGTCACGCCAAAAATGTAACCAGCCCATCTTTGCACGTAAGCATTGCTATAATCACCAAATGTTTCAATGTAGAGAGATAGAAAAGGCATAATCATTGTCATACTGGCTGACATCAACAGGTTTGCCAGCATTAAGATGTACAAATTCCGTGTTCGAGTTGTCATAAAAGAATCATCTCTATTCGTATTATTGTTAAAACTGTCCTTTTCATTATAGAATAAAAGATAGCGAATGAAAAATAAAGTGAAGGATGTGCATTTTTGGTTAAAAAAATTGTCATTTGGGTTTCAGCTGTTATACTAGTACTGTATCTGATTGCTGTCGTTGTTAATTTGCTTATTATTTGGCTACGTTAGTAAACAATAAATTAAAACAAAAGAAGGAGTTTTTACAATATGACTTACCCACAATTATCAAAAGAAGTGGCACCTAACGAAATCGAAGCAGAAATGATTACAAATCGCGGAACTATCCGCATCAAATTGTTCCCTGAAATTGCTCCAAAAACAGTAGAAAACTTTGTTACACATTCCAAAAATGGCTACTACGATGGCCTTATTTTCCATCGTGTTATCCCTGAGTTTATGATCCAAGGTGGCGACCCGGACGGCCGCGGTACTGGTGGCGAAAGTATTTGGGGCGAATCTTTTGAAGACGAATTTTCTACAGAAGCTTTCAACCTACGCGGAGCTCTATCAATGGCAAACGCCGGTCCAAACACAAACGGTAGCCAATTCTTCATCGTTCAAAAACCCGACATGCCTGCTGACATGCTTGGCCAAATGGAACAAGCTGGCTTCCCAGTAGAAGTTATCGAAGCATATAAACAGGGCGGGACACCGTGGTTAGACGGACGCCACACAGTTTTCGGTCACGTAATCGAAGGCATGGACGTAGTAGACGAAATTGCCAACCTACCAACTGGCATGCAAGACAAACCAGTGAATGACGTTGTGATTGAGAAGATTAATATTAAATAATGAATGAAGAGCACTTTCTTGGTTTTAAGAAAGTGCTTTTTTCGAGTGAGCGTTTAATAATAATTTCAGCTAGGAGTGAGGAATCCGTGGAAACATCCCACCCAATAAAAATCAACAACCAACTAATTTACGGCAGAGACAAAACATGGCTCGAAAGCTTACACCAAAACACCAACCAACTTATACTAACCGTAGAAATTGATTTTGAAGATGAAAGCAAGCTTCAAAAGATGGTTTTTAACGGACTTATTTTCTATTCATCAACCGAACTCGACACCTACGAAAAAAGTAAATGGAGTACGAGTTGGTTAAACAGCCAAAGCAATTTCGAAATAATCGAGCAGTCAGATTTAATAAACGAGCGAGTGAAAATAAGAAGTGACTACAACATCCAAGATTTCAAGCATTACCGGATTAGTACGTATGATTACATTATTGATGTAATAGCAAAAACCTACCAATTAAAGGAAGCTCATAAATAAAACAAGTTTCTCGTCGGTTAAGATGAGAAACTTGTTTTATTTTAAACGAATACCTCTGAAAAGAATTCATTATATAGCGCGCGAACAGCTGTGTTTTCTTGCTCTTCTTTCACGCCAAACATAATGCTTACCTCAGAAGAACCTTGATTAATCATTTCAATATTTACTTTCGCATCAGATAAGGCCTTGGAAGCACGAGACGTAATCCCGACATTATGGCGCATGGTCTCACCGACAACCATAATCAGCGAAATCCCGTGTTGCATAATCACTTGGTCTGCGTTCAATTCTTCTTTCAAACGAGACATAATTGTCCGCTCTGTATCCTCGCCAAACTGATTTTCGCGAATAATAATCGTTAAATCATCAATCCCAGACGGCATATGTTCATAGTTCAACCCGGCATCTTCCAGAATTTGCAACACTTTCCGTCCGAAGCCAATTTCCCGGTTCATCAAATATTTACTAATATAAATGCTACAAAAGCCGTCATCACTAGCAATTCCAACGACTGGACCATTGTTATTTTCGCGTTCATGAACGACACGCGTACCACAAGAATCAGGATTGTTCGTATTTTTAATATGCACCGGAATACCCGCATGGAAAGCCGGAATTAAAGCTTCATCATGAAAAACAGAGAAACCAGCATAAGAAAGTTCACGCATTTCCCGGTAAGTAAGCTCAAGTACCTTCTTCGGATTTTTCACGATAGCGGGATTGACTGCGTAGACTGCATCCACATCAGTAAAGTTCTCGTATAACTCGGCTTGGGCGCCGTTTGCCACAATCGCTCCAGTAATATCAGAGCCACTTCTAGAAAACGTGCTAATTTCGCCGTCTTTTGTATAGCCGAAAAATCCTGGGAAAACAATAATACCTTCTCTTTCTCGAAGTGCAAACAAACGATCATAAGATTCCGGTAAAACTTGCGCGCTAGCATGTTCATCTGTCACAAGTAAACCGGCATCTTTTGGATTAATATAATTAGCGTTTAAGCCTTTAAATTTAAAGTAGGCGGCGATTAATTTTGCGTTATTGTCTTCGCCACTAGCTTTCATTCGATCTAAAAATTTATCAGGATCGCTTTTATCTGAAGAGATAGTCGCTTGTAAATCTGCGCGAATTTGATTGATAATTTCGTCGCTCATCCCTGTGTCCAGTGCTATCCCCGCATATCTTGCAATGACAGATTCAAACAATTCGCTCGTATCTTCCCCAAGAAGTGCCTTTGCCGCACAATCAATAAGTAAATCGGTCACCTTTGTATCTTCCTTGAAACGTTTACCTGGTGCAGAAACAACAATGATTTTTCTGTCAGGGTCCTCCGCTACAAGTTGGAAAACCTTATTTAATTGGATCCCCGATGCTAAAGAGCTTCCGCCAAATTTAATTACTTTCATGCAACACACTCCTGATCTGAATTTTTTATCTTCCGAAAGCGTTGTTTTTGGATGATGCGAAATTTTCTGACCTTTCGGATAAAGTTATTGTCTATTATCGCTCTTTTTCCGTGAAATCGCAATGTTTTTTCGTGTTTTTAATTATTTTCTCTCGGCTCCAGTAGTTTACTTGTTTAAAAAGCTAAAGGTAGTTATAATAAGAGTGTACAAAAAAAGCAGCCTTAATCTGAAAGGAAAGATTACGATGAAAAATATTGTTTTAGTATGTGCGGCAGGGATGTCAACAAGCCTTTTAGTAACAAAAATGCGTAAAGCAGCAGAAGAACGCGGAGAAACTTGTGAAATTGAAGCGTACTCCATTGCTGAAGTAAGTAACTTAATTGACGATGCAGATGTTGTACTTTTAGGACCACAAGTGCGCTACCAGAAAAAAACAGTTGATGAACTAGCTGCTGGAAAAATTCCAGTAGATGTAATCGACATGGCAGCTTACGGTACGATGAACGGTGAAAAAGTACTAGGTCAAGCATTAGACTTAATCAACGATTTCCAAAAATAAACAATAAAAAAACCTGTGTGGCACTTAAGCCACGCAGGTTTTTTAGCTTTCTTGGGTAAGGATTCCGTCTTCCATACGATACACATGGTTGACTAAATCTAGCATACGCTCATCATGTGTTACCATAATCGCTGTTCGACTCGTTTGCACAACCTCATTACGGATAAGCTCGACAACTTCACGACTTCTTTCAGTATCAAGACTCGCAGTTGGTTCATCGGCTAAAATAACGGAGGGTTGATTAATAAGCGCGCGAGCAATAGCGACACGTTGCTTTTGACCGCCAGATAAATCTTTTGGATAGAAATTCGCGCGATCGCTAATTCCAAGTTGGCTTAGAAGCGACGCTGTATCTTTTTCAAGTTCCGCCGCACTTTTCTCAGCCATTTTCCCAATAAAGCTAATTTGATCTTTTACATGTAAGTAAGGAACCAGATGAGCTGCTTGGAAAATAAAGCCGATTTCTTCTAAGCGTAGCGCTGTTTGTTCTTTGGAAGATAGATTCCCGACTGATTTGCCGTTAATAGAAATTGTTCCGCCAGTAGGTGTTAATAGCGCTCCGGCAAGAGAAAGGAGCGTACTTTTACCAGAACCACTCGGACCAACAATCGCGATTAATTCGCCTTTTTTCGCTTCGAAATTGGTTTCCTTCAGTGCATGAATAATTGAAGGACCAGACGGGTAATCTTTATATACTTTCTCAAAAGATAGTAGAGTTTCCATTATTCATCACCTCCTCGAATAGCATCTAGTGCGTCTACTTTAGCGATTCGTCTAAGTGATAGAAGTGCGCCGAATAGGGCAACTAGGAAGAACAAGCCACTATAAAGTGCAATCGTCATCGGACTTAATCTAAATGGCATCGCTGCAGGCATGATGCTTGGTAAAATCAGCGTTACACCGACACTAATTAAAATACTAATAATCGAAATAATCACCACTTGAGTAATAATACTCTTAACTAAGTAACTTGTTTTCGTTCCAAGTGCTTTCAAAATACCAAATTGCGTTGTTTTTTGAAGCGTCATTACATAGAAGAATGCTGTTAAAATAAATCCACCAATAATGATTAGGAAGAAAATCATCATGTTAAGCGTCATTTGTTCCGCGGAATAACCTGGAATTTGATTTAAAAACTCTTTGTGATCTATTGTCGTTAAATCTTTATCCGTGAGTGTTACACCTTTATCAGGATTTTCTGTTTTAATCGCAATAGTACTTGTTTGCGGGATCTTTTGGTGATATAAAACAGGGTTGATTTCTTGCCAAGTTGCGATATTAATATAAACAACTGGAGCATGGCTGTACTTTTGATTTTCTGTAAAGCCAACAACAGTTAATTCTCTATTTAAAATATCATCCATCAAAACATCGCCAATTTTGATTCCATCTGATTTCAAGGAAGAATCAACGACAATTTCGTCCGGTTTTGTCACTTGTATGTTAGCTCCATCAGAAATTTTTGGAGCGAGAAAGCTATCTGGTTGAATACCGAAAAGTGCAACGCTAAACTTTTTATCGTCACTTTCCCGTTTTAATGTTTGCATAGATTGACCGAGAACCGCAGCATCCTTTACATTCGCATCTTTTTTCACGTCAGCGAGTTTGGATTCTGGGAACTGAGATCGAGATAATTTGTCTTGGGCGTCTTTGCTGAGAACATAATATGGAACCCCGTTATCTGCGACAGATGAAGCATTATCATAAGCCAACCCGTTTGCCAGCCCAGATAAAATAAGTGATAGTAACATAATTAAGACCATAATGCCTGTTACTAAAATATAGCGCAACTTAGAATAAACTAATTCACGAAGCCCTAAAAACATCGGTTATACCAACTCCTTTAAATTTATGTAAACGGAAAATGAACACTATTTCACTTTCCAAAGAATAGTATACCAAAGCTATATTCAATTTCCTAAAGAAAGAAACTAAGTATTTGCTACCTAGTTTCTCAAAATAAGCTATTTTTTTAAGCCTTGAATCAGAAGTTTCACGGCTTTTTCTAAAGTTTCTTTTGGGCAGGCGATGTTAAAACGTACAAAGCCTTTTCCAGAATGCCCAAATCCAGAACCCATTTGAACACCGACACCAGCTTCGATTAAATCAGTGTAAATCGTTTTTTCGTCTTTTGGAAGTGCGCGGCAATCAAGCCACATTAAGTAAGTTGCTTCTAAGTCCGTCACGCCAACTTCTGGTACTTCTTTTTCGAGTTCTGCTTTTACATATTCATAATTGCTATAAATATATTCTTTCAACTCTTTTAACCAAGGCGCGCCGTGACGATAAGCTGCTTCTGTACCAACAATCCCAAATACATTAAGACCGTTAGTCGTGGCGTACTTTTGCTCCGCAGCGAATCTTGTTTGGTAATCTTTATTCGTAATAATATAGTAGGAAGCTTTAATCGCTGCCAAGTTAAATGTTTTTGTAGCAGCCATGAGTGTAATTATTTGATCTTGATAAAACGGTGCTGCGACCATCATTGGCACATGTTTATGATTTTTCATCACTAAATCAGCATGAATTTCATCCGAAACAATCGGAATTTGGTATTTCTCACATAGTTTCGCTAACTCTACAAGTTCTTCTTTTGTGAAACAACGTCCACCAGGATTTTGTGGATTACATAGAAGGAATAATTTTACATTTTCTTCTTTCATCCGTTTTTCCAAATCATTAAAATCCATTCGATATTGACGGTTCTCATATATAAGTGGCGACATAACCACTTTTCGTTCGGTGGCTTTCGTTACATTGAAAAATGGCGGATAAATCGGCGAAACCATTAAAACCGCATCCCCTTCATTGGTGAGAGAACGAATCGCTAACGAGATTGTCGGAACAACCGCTCCGTTAAAAAATAGCGTGCTCGGATCGATTTCAAACTGATGCTGCTCTTTGTTCCAGTCAATAACAGCTTCAACAAGTGCTTTTGACTTTGTTGAATAACCAAAAATCCCATGATCGATTTGACGCTGAAATGCATCAAGTACAGGCTTCGGCGCACGGAAATCCATATCCGCTACCCACATTGGAATAATATCTTTTCTGCCAAATAATTCTTCTGCCCCATCCCACTTTTCTGAATTAGTTCCAATACGCGGAATGACTTCATCAAATTGACTCAATTATGTCACGCTCCTTCTCTTTCATTCGCCTCAATTATAGCATAAATTCCACCTTAAAAGCTCACCATAGAAGGATTTAGAATAATTGTTAAAGTTTCGCCTAAGTGTTATAATTTATAAAATATTGTAAGGTTGAAAGTAGGTGGAATGAGGATGAGTACATTCAAAGTAGGAGACGTAGTTTCTGGGAAAGTCGCAGGAATTCAAAGCTACGGAGCATTTGTAGCGCTAGATAATTCGACACAAGGCTTAGTTCATATTTCAGAAATCACGCATGGTTTTGTCAAAGATATCCATGATTTTCTAGAAGTTGGCCAAGAAGTCAAAGTGAAAATTCTAGATATTGATGAAGAAAAAAATAAAATCAGTCTTTCTATTAGAGCAACAGAAGAAGCACCAAAAGAACAACCAACTAAAAAGAAACAAGTTTCATCTAGCGAAAACGACGAAGGTTTTAACACTTTACGCGATAAACTAGAAGAATGGATTAAAAAAGCAGACAAATAAAAGCCCCAATCAGCTATGCAATATACCCATTTTGGGATAAATTGCTAAGCTGATAAATTTAATTGACTAAAATTTTAGAAAAAGGGAATAGTTAGTAGTAATTTTCTATTTATTCAATATTATAAAATAGTCAAAAGGGGGATTTACGTGAAAAGATCTATTCATGTGCAGGCATTTGTATATAACGAAAAGAAAGACGAGATACTAGTGGTGAGAGATCGCAATTTGACATGGGCATTTCCAGGGGGACATGTGGAAACAAACCAAACAATGGAAGAAGCGCTTGCAAGCAAAGTGAAAGAGCAAACCAATATTGACATAGAAATAGAGTCTATTTTACACTGCAAAGAGCGCCGTGCTACATGGGAGCATGTTTGTACATTCGTTTTTCGTGCAAAACCTGTTGGTAATGCACTTCTTGCTTCCAACGATGACAATGTGTTTCGAGTAAAGTGGATACCTATCCCGCTCGCAGATGATTTATTAGCTGTAGACCAATTATCATTAAATGAACTAGTCAGAAGCGAGGGAGTCTTATATGAAAACTATACCTGATTTTCAAAAAGGCTCAAATTTCACAAGGTCAAGCCTTGCTAAAAAGCACTGTTTGATATAAAGTTAGTAAAGAAACTTTTTTAAAATTTGGAGGGAAAATAATGACACATATTAAATTTGATTATTCCAAAGCGCTCCGTTTTTTTGAAGAACGCGAACTTGATTATCTTGAACCAGCAGTAAAAGCAGCTCATGATTCATTACATAATGGTACAGGTGCTGGTAATGACGCACTTGGTTGGATTAACTTACCAACAGATTACGACAAAGAAGAATTTGCTCGTATCAAAAAAGCGACAGAAAAAATCCACAGCGACTCCGATGTATTAATCGTTATCGGAATCGGTGGTTCTTACCTTGGAGCACGTGCAGCTATCGAAACTTTAAATCATTCCTTCTATAATGTACTTGAAAAAGGTGCGCGTAAAACACCTCAAGTATTCTTTGCGGGAAATAGCATCAGTTCTTCCTACTTACATGACCTTATTGAAGTAGTTGGCGACCGCGACTTCTCTGTTAACGTTATTTCTAAATCAGGAACAACAACAGAACCAGCAATCGCTTTCCGTGTGTTCAAAGAACTTTTAATCAAAAAATATGGCGAAGAAGGCGCGAAAAAACGCATTTACGCTACAACTGATAAAGCAAAAGGCGCTCTAAAAACATTATCCGACAACGAAGGCTACGAAACATTTGTTGTTCCAGATGACGTTGGCGGACGTTTCTCCGTTTTAACTGCAGTAGGTTTACTTCCAATCGCAGTTAGCGGCGTTGATATCGATGCTCTTATGAACGGAGCAGCAGCAGCAAGCAAAGATTTCGATAAACCAGAACTTAAAAACAACATTGCATACCAATATGCAGCAGCTCGTAACGTTCTTTACCGTAAAGGCAAAGTAACTGAACTTCTAATCAGCTATGAGCCAGGCTTGCAATACTTTAACGAGTGGTGGAAACAATTATTCGGCGAAAGTGAAGGCAAAGACAAAAAAGGTATTTACCCATCCAGCGCTAACTTCTCCACAGATTTACATTCTATCGGTCAATATATCCAAGATGGCCGTCGTAACCTTTTTGAAACAGTTATTAAAGTGGACAAACCACGCCACAACTTAACTATCAATAAAGAAGACGTAGATTTAGATGGATTGAATTATCTTGCTGGCGAAACGGTTGATTTCGTTAACACAAAAGCATTCGAAGGAACTCTTTTAGCACATACAGACGGCGAAGTTCCAAACTTTGTTGTAGAAGTACCAGAACTAGATGCTTACACTTTCGGCTACCTAGTATACTTCTTTGAAAAAGCAGTAGCTATCAGCGGTTACCTAAATGGAGTAAATCCATTTGACCAACCAGGCGTAGAAGCATACAAAGCCAACATGTTCGCATTGCTTGGCAAACCAGGCTTCGAAGACAAAAAAGCAGAACTAGAAAAACGTTTAAACGATTAATTTTTATTTCCAAACCTTGGGGCCAATCGCTCCAAGGTTTTTTGTTTGTTTGCGATTTTCTTCTATTGGAGTTACCATATACTTAAACAAAAGGAGGGGAAGAAGTGTTATCTATCGAACGAAAGCGTGCCATCGTCCAATATGTAAAAAGTAGAAAAATAGCAACAGTTAGTGAACTTGCCAAACATTTTGAAGTCCACGAAGCAACCATTCGCCGCGATTTAACCTCTTTAGAAAAAGACAAAAAGCTAAAAAGAACCCACGGCGGAGTTATGATAGAAGAAAAAGTAGTTTCCGAACCGAATTGGAAAAAACGAAGCGAAGTGCGCTACGAAGAAAAACAACGCATTGCCACATTAGCAGCGACAATGGTCAAAGACGGCGATACAATCATTCTTGACGCCGGAACAACAACCGGACACATCGCAACCGCATTAAAAGACCGTTCCAAACTAACCGTCATAACAAACGATATCAACGTAGCTTCCATTATGCGTTTCTCTCCGTCTAAAGTAATTGTGACAGGCGGCGTCATCTACCCAGAAACTTTCATCCTTAACGGTATGATTACAAGTGGAACCTTGCAGAGCATTCACGTACATAAAGCATTTGTAACCACACCAGCTCTCGATATCGACAAAGGTTTAATGCACTACGACGAATACCTCATCCCAGCTAAGCAACAAATGCTCCACTCAGCTGATGAAGTTATCTTAGTAACAGATCACACCAAGTTCGGCCGCATTTCACTTTACAAATACGCAGCCCTAGACGAAATCTCTTCCATTATCACCGGAAAAGAAATAGATCCGGTACTAAAAGAACAATTTGAAGAAAAAGGAATGCAAATTTATACAACATAATGATTTCGCCCCTCTAAATCCTTATTTAAATGCGGATTTATGCAAGGAATTCATCTTTTTTCATCTTTATTTAAAAAACTTTATAAAAAGTATTGACGAAAGGCAAAAATCTTGGTATATTTATAAACGTTGCTGATGCGGACAAAACGCTTTCGCAACAAAAGAAATTGACCTTTGAAAACTGAACAAAGAAGAAGACGAAAAGCAATGAGACGTAAAGTCTTACTGGTAATCGCAGGGCAGAAAACAGAAAGCTGTTTTCAACAAAACAAACTAGTAATTTAATTGCTAGCGAAGTCAATTTGACGCAAGGAATCTTATTCACGGTGTTGAATAAGTATTCAAATTCAATTTATATTTTAAAGAGAGTTTGATCCTGGCTCAGGACGAACGCTGGCGGCGTGCCTAATACATGCAAGTCGAACGAACGGAGGAAGAGCTTGCTCTTCCAAAGTTAGTGGCGGACGGGTGAGTAACACGTGGGCAACCTGCCTGTAAGTTGGGGATAACTCCGGGAAACCGGGGCTAATACCGAATGATAAAGTGTGGCGCATGCCACGCTTTTGAAAGATGGTTTCGGCTATCGCTTACAGATGGGCCCGCGGTGCATTAGCTAGTTGGTAGGGTAATGGCCTACCAAGGCAACGATGCATAGCCGACCTGAGAGGGTGATCGGCCACACTGGGACTGAGACACGGCCCAGACTCCTACGGGAGGCAGCAGTAGGGAATCTTCCGCAATGGACGAAAGTCTGACGGAGCAACGCCGCGTGTATGAAGAAGGTTTTCGGATCGTAAAGTACTGTTGTTAGAGAAGAACAAGGATAAGAGTAACTGCTTGTCCCTTGACGGTATCTAACCAGAAAGCCACGGCTAACTACGTGCCAGCAGCCGCGGTAATACGTAGGTGGCAAGCGTTGTCCGGATTTATTGGGCGTAAAGCGCGCGCAGGCGGTCTTTTAAGTCTGATGTGAAAGCCCCCGGCTTAACCGGGGAGGGTCATTGGAAACTGGAAGACTGGAGTGCAGAAGAGGAGAGTGGAATTCCACGTGTAGCGGTGAAATGCGTAGATATGTGGAGGAACACCAGTGGCGAAGGCGACTCTCTGGTCTGTAACTGACGCTGAGGCGCGAAAGCGTGGGGAGCAAACAGGATTAGATACCCTGGTAGTCCACGCCGTAAACGATGAGTGCTAAGTGTTAGGGGGTTTCCGCCCCTTAGTGCTGCAGCTAACGCATTAAGCACTCCGCCTGGGGAGTACGACCGCAAGGTTGAAACTCAAAGGAATTGACGGGGGCCCGCACAAGCGGTGGAGCATGTGGTTTAATTCGAAGCAACGCGAAGAACCTTACCAGGTCTTGACATCCTTTGACCACTCTGGAGACAGAGCTTTCCCTTCGGGGACAAAGTGACAGGTGGTGCATGGTTGTCGTCAGCTCGTGTCGTGAGATGTTGGGTTAAGTCCCGCAACGAGCGCAACCCTTGATTTTAGTTGCCAGCATTTAGTTGGGCACTCTAAAGTGACTGCCGGTGCAAGCCGGAGGAAGGTGGGGATGACGTCAAATCATCATGCCCCTTATGACCTGGGCTACACACGTGCTACAATGGATAGTACAAAGGGTCGCGAAGCCGCGAGGTGGAGCTAATCCCATAAAACTATTCTCAGTTCGGATTGTAGGCTGCAACTCGCCTACATGAAGCCGGAATCGCTAGTAATCGTGGATCAGCATGCCACGGTGAATACGTTCCCGGGCCTTGTACACACCGCCCGTCACACCACGAGAGTTTGTAACACCCGAAGTCGGTAGGGTAACCTTTATGGAGCCAGCCGCCGAAGGTGGGACAGATAATTGGGGTGAAGTCGTAACAAGGTAGCCGTATCGGAAGGTGCGGCTGGATCACCTCCTTTCTAAGGAAAAGGAAACCTGTGAGTTTTCGTTCTTCTCTATTTGTTCAGTTTTGAGAGGTTACTCTCTTTTATGTCAGATAAAGTATGCAAGGCACTATGCTTGAAGCATCGCGCCACTACATTTTTGACGGGCCTATAGCTCAGCTGGTTAGAGCGCACGCCTGATAAGCGTGAGGTCGATGGTTCGAGTCCATTTAGGCCCACTTTTTCTTTCTGACGCAAGAAATACAAATAATCATATCCTTTTATGGGGCCTTAGCTCAGCTGGGAGAGCGCCTGCTTTGCACGCAGGAGGTCAGCGGTTCGATCCCGCTAGGCTCCACCAAAATTGTTCTTTGAAAACTAGATAAGAAAGTTAGTAAAGTTAGCATAGATAATTTATTATTTATGACACAAGTAACCGAGAATCATCTGAAAGTGAATCTTTCATCTGATTGGATGTATCATCGCTGATATGGAAAATCAGAAAAACAACCTTTACTTCGTAGAAGTAAATTGGTTAAGTTAGAAAGGGCGCACGGTGGATGCCTT